>JANOAY010000575.1:0-5741 GCA_031411375.1 Pedosphaera sp.
CGTGGGATGATCGCGCCGATTTGGAAATCGGCGCTCCGTTCCTCGCTCGCACGCGCGGCGCTCATCACTTCTTCGCCGCTACCGCTTTCGGCTTCGTCAACATCTCCCAGTCATCCGTGCGGAAGGGCGTCGCCGGCAGGCCGTCCTTGTTCCAGAGATTCACCACCGGGAAATCCGACCAGCCGTAGCGCACCGCCTTGGGCTGCGCCACGCCCGGGGCGCTAACCACCACCTTGTCACCTTCAATCTTCGCCGTGGCCCAGACGAACTTCTTGTCCGCGCCGGCGATGGCGAAGCCCGTCAGCTCGCCGCCGCGCGCTTCGAGTCCGGCGCCCGTGCTGTTGAAAGACAGCACCGCCTTCCCATCCTTAAACTTCGCCGCCTTATACTCCGGCCCGTTCGCCACAATCTTCTCCCCATACGCAATCTCCCGCGCCAGCAACGCCAAGCGCGCGCCCACCGGCTGCTTCTTCGTCGGGTGGATGTCGTCCTTGTCGCCCACATCGGTGATGACGGCCTGGCCGACCTTCTTCAGAGTCTTCGTCGCGAGCAGTTGGGCCTCGCGCAGTTCCGCCCAGTCGCTGTCCACCGGCGTCGCGGTGATGTCCGCGAGCGAACGCTTCTTGCTCTTGTCGAAGGGCGCGAGCTGCACTTCGAGGAAGGTGAAGTCCTGGTTCCAGTCCGCGCGCCAGTTGCGAATCATGTCCGCGAACAGGCGGCGATACTGCCACGCGCGGCCCGCGTTCGACTCGCCCTGATACCAGATCGCGCCCTGCACCGCGTAAGGAACGATGTTCGCAATCATCCCGTTGTAGAGTTCCGACGGCTTCCAGCCCGGGCCGGGCTTGCGCGCGGTGAAGGCCTTCCCCTCCGCCTTGGCCGCGTCGCGCTGCTTCTCCCAGTTGGCGATCTGCGCCGTGACCTTCTCCAAGTCCGCCGTGTATTTCGCCACGATGTCCTTCTGATACTCCTTGTCCCCGGACAACACCGCGTCGCTCATCCACACCTCGGCGGGAGAGCCGCCCCACGACGTGTGGATGACCCCCACCGGCACGCCCAGCGCCTTCTGCAAATCGCGCGCGAAATAATACGCCACCGCCGAGAAGCCCGGCACCGACTCCGGCCCGCACTCCACCCACTTGCCGTTCACGTTGTTCGTGGGCGCGTTCAGCTTCAGCTTCGGCACCGTGAAGAGCCGGATGTTCGCGTTCGCCGAGTTCGCGATGTCCTCCGCCGGCTCGAAGCTCGAACGCATTCCCCACTCCATGTTCGACTGGCCGCTGGCGATCCACACCTCGCCCACCACCACGTCCTCGCGCTGGATCAACGTGTTCTTGCCGTTGCGCGTGGCCGTGACCTTGAGCGCGCCCGCCGGGCCGGGCTGCAAGTTCTTCAACTTCGCCACCCACTGCCCGTTCTTCACCGTCACCGTGTCCTTTTTGCCGGCGAACTCCACCGTGACCTTGTCCCCGTCATCGCCCCAGCCCCAGATGGGGACGGTGGCGTGCTGCTGGAGGACCATGTGGTCGGTGAAGAGGTTGTGGAGCCGGAGTTCGGCGCGGGCGACGAAGGCGCTGGCCACGATGAGCAGCGCGCAAAGAAGGGTGCGTGGAATCATCCCGAGAGTCAGGAGGATTTGCGGCGAGGCGTCAAGGCTGCGGGTGGAAAGAGGCCGCCACTGTTTGCGGCTCCTCTACTCAGACGGTGTGGCCAGGGTCACTTCTTGTTGTGCTTTTTCTTGCCACAATCGGAACGCGAAGCGGCTTTTCCGATGGCTTTCCTTTCGCCCTGCGTGATCAGCCCGGCCTTGTAAAAGGCTTTCGCGGCTTTCTTGACCGCCGAGACATACTTTCCGTGGCTTTTCCAGGTGCCGCCAGAGACTGGCCCGGCACAGGGCACGAGCTGGGCGATGCTGCAACCTTGCGCATTGACCGCCGTGCCGGCCTCTGTGCCCGGGCATTGGTCCACGCTGTCGAGGACGCCGTCTTCGTCGCTGTCCGCGATAAAGCCCACGAAGTCGCCTTGCTTCACGGTGAACCAGTAAAGGTCTGAGTAGGGTAGGGTGTTGCAGTCTCTCCCCAGGCTCGTCCGGATCGCGAATTGATCGAAGGTGTTGGTGCCGTCGCCCACGTCCCGGACATAGAAGTGCTGTCGTTGATCGCCATCGCTAGGACGCGTATCGGCCCGCTGCACGGTAATGCACCAGCAATTGCTTGTCTCCGTGCTTGGCGGCACCACCTGGATGACCGGGTTGTTGGGCCGCCCCAGCAGTCTCGCATAACCAGTCGCGCCCGTCGTCGTGAGTTGGGCGGACATCGTAATGTCGTAAGTTCCATCCGAGCCCCGGCCGGTCAGATCCAGCAGCGGTACCTCCGCGGCGCGAGCCGCTGGCGAGCCGCCGAACAGGGCCATCAAGACGGCCACGAGTGCCGTGGCGTTCTTTAATCGGGAATGTTTGTTATGGTTGGTCTTTTGATTTTGTTTTTCTTCTGATTCTGGTTGACCCGGCGCGGGATGCGGCGGTGTGGTTTCGGAGTTGGAAGCAGTTCTCTCCTCGGCGGGCAAGGGCAAAGCCGGCACGCGGGAGGGAACCGGAAGCATCATCTCATCTTCGAGAGTTGGGAAAACATGATGGCGATGAAGATGGCCGGACCCAACAGCGCGGGGACCTTCCAAGCCCCCATCGTCCACAGGACAATCTGATTCGCGGCCACGAACAGGGTGTAGGTGTAAACGGCCCACCGCCGCATCTTCCAAAGGCCGATCATGCACACCAGCCCCATGACACAGTTCACCACGAGCAACGGTGGATACCACTCGCCGACGGTTCGGGCCGTGCCGCTGGTGATTAAAGGTAAGGCAATTCCTATACCCGCCACCATGAGGACGCAGATGATCGTGATCGGGAGCGTGCGGGGAGGATTGCCGGATGTCTCACTCATGCCGCGCAGTCAATCACCCCCGTCCGTCATTGGCAAAACCATTCCCGACGCTGGTGCATGTCTCTTTTTGACCATTCACAGTGCGTTTTGCACTCCCGGAGGGCCTTAGACAACTCCCGAGGCACCTTCGATGACTCCCGAGTGGCCTTAGACGACGCCCGAGGCACCTTGGACAACTCCCGAATGGCCTTTGACCACTCCCGAGGCCACTTCGATGACGCCCGAGAGGCCTTAGACAACTCCCGAGCGACCTTTGATGACTCCCGAGGCTCCTTCGACCACTCCCGGAGGGCCGTGGACAACTCCCGAGGCACCTTTGACGCGTCGAAGGTGCCTCGGGAGTCAGCGAAGGTGCTTCGGGCGTTATCAAGGGGGCCTCGGGAGTCATCGAAAGCCTCTCAGGCGTCATCCAAGGGGCCTCGGGAGTAGGAAATGGCGGCTCGGGAGTTATCGAAGGCCCATCGGGAGTCGTCGAAGGTGCTTCGGGCGTGGGCGACAGGGGGTGGGGAGGGACAGAATTTACAGAATTAACAAAATTGGGGGGCTCGGGCCGGAGCCGGGTCTTTTGAATTCTGCTCATTTTGTTAATTCTGTCTCTCCCCCACCCCCTCGGGCGTGGCCGCTGGCGGTGAAACTTTTTTTGAACATTCATCAGGAGGACAAGTCTGATTCATATCGCACATACTTGGAATTAGCCGCCTAGGCTTTTGTCTAGGTTCGTTTCCATCAGCGACGCGAGGGGATGGGCGATAAGCCAGCTTATGACACCGAGCCGAGACTTCTGTTTCTTACGAGCGGATCGTTCCTATCAATGCATGAAGGTCATTAAGGACACGGGCGTGCCCGCGTGGGAGTTTGGGGAAATCACCGTGGTAGCGTTCAAGGCCAAGTTGGATGCGGCGCGGGCTTTGGTGGAGTCGGAGGGGGATGAATTGGTGGACACCATCATGGCGCGCGGTTCGCGGGATGCGAACTTGGAGTCGCTGCGCGAGCGGGGCCGGAATGCGCTGGCCAACATGAAAAGCAAGCATCGGAAGGACGCGGCGAAGCTGTCGGTCTTGGACGCGGTGTCGCTGGACGGCAATTCGGTGACGGCCACGGTGAACGAGGCGCGGAAGTTTGCCAAGGTGTGGGCGGAGGTGGACCCGGCCTACGAGGCGGAGGACGAATTGACGCTGACGGATTATAACGCGCTGCGCGTGTTGTGCGGCGGGAACCAGGAGTCGGTGGGCAAGGAGGGCGCGGAGGAGGCGTCGGCCACGGGCAAGGTGAAGGTGGCGCTGGATGATTTATACGAGGTGTGCGTGGCGTGGTATGACGCGGCGACGCGGAAGTATAAGGAGGGGACGCCCTTCGGGATCATGATTCGCCGCCATGTGCCGGTGACGCCGACGTCGGGTTTGGAGAAGCCCTTGCAGGCGGTGCTCGTAGCCGACCCAGGCATCGGGCAGGTGAATCTGTCGGTGGTGGCGGCAGGGGCGACGACGTTCACCATCTACACGCGTCTGGTCGGCGAGACGGACTGGGTGCCGGTGGTGGTGGCGCATGACACGGGGAGTTTCCTGCATACGGGCCTCGGGGCGGGCGACCGGGAATACAAGGCCGTGGGCCACAACAACGACGGGGACGGGCCGGAGAGCGAGATCGTGACCGTGGAGGTGACTTAGAAGGCAGAGGACAGAGGGCAGAAGACAGAAGTCAGAAGGCAGTAGGCGGCCTAATAGGCCTTCTGACCTTTGACCTCTGACTTCTGCCCTCTGTGCGTTGTCGCCTCGGTGGCAGAAGCTTTTCCCCTTTTCAGCCTTTCAGCCTTTGTTAGTTTGCGCCCCTCATGTTTGACCCGATTCGCGCCCTGATTGACGCCACCGCCGCCAAGACGGCCCAGCTCCGGAGGTTTCTTTGACGTCGCCAGCGCGCAGAAACGGCTGAGCGAACTGGAGTCGCTGATGAGCGCGGAGTCCTTTTGGAACGTCCGCGAGCAGGCCCAAAAACTGGTGGACGAGGGGACGCGATTGCGCAAGCGCATTGACCCGCTGCTGTCCGCCGAGAAGGAGGTCGAGGACTGCCGCGTGATGGTGGAACTCGCGGAGACGGAACCCGTCGAACAACAGGCGCATCACCTGAAGGATTTGGAACGCGATCTCGCGCGGCTGGGACGGGACTTGGAGGCGTTGGAGCTGAAGGTCTTTCTCAACGGGCCGCATGACGCGCGGAATGCGATCTTCAGCATTCAGGCGGGCGCGGGCGGCACGGAGGCGCAGGACTGGGCGGAGATGTTGTCGCGGATGTACGGGCGGTGGTTTGATTCGCGCGGCTGGAAGTGGGAGGTGACGGACGCGTTGCAGGGGGATTCGGCGGGGTTGAAGAGCGTGACGTTTCGTGTGGAGGGGGAGAACGCGTATGGGTTCGCGAAGGCGGAGCGCGGGGTGCATCGGCTCGTCCGCATCTCACCGTTCGATTCCAATGACCGGCGGCACACGAGCTTCGCCAGCGTGGATGTGATCGCGGAGTTGAGCGACATCATGGAGACGGACATTGTGATCCCGAAGACGGAGATTCGCCGCGACACGTATCGCTCCGGCGGCAAGGGCGGCCAGAATGTGAACAAGGTGGAGACGGCGGTGCGCTTGACGCACATCCCGACGGGTCTCGTGGCCGCGTCGCAAGCCCAGCGCAGCCAGGTGCAGAACGAGGCCACCGCGATGGCCATGCTCATCTCGAAGCTCTACGCCCTGAAGCTCGACGAAGCGAAGGGCGACATGGAACGCTTTTACGGCGACAAAGGCAGCGTGAGCTGGG
>JANOAY010000576.1:0-1887 GCA_031411375.1 Pedosphaera sp.
CATGAGAAAAAGGAGTGAGCGCATGGCGGGATGATGAGAAGGCGGGGAGGAAATGCAACGCGCCATTTGAATCGCGCTGGCGGCTGGCGCGACGTAGCGCCGGCTTTCCAGCCGGCAGGTTGGGAGATTTTCCAGTCTCCCGTTGAAGGGCTTTCCAAGCACGCTCCTTCGTCTTTCACTCCGCATCCCGCCGCAATGCGCGCCCCGGCTTCGCACCCGTGTGCCGGTCATCCTTCACCACTTCCACGCCGTTAACGAAGATGTGCGCGAAGCCAGTGGCGTATTGGTGCGGCTTCTCGAAGGTCGCATTGTCCTGCACCTTCGCCGGATCGAACACCACGAGATCCGCCCAACAACCTTCACGCACCAGTCCGCGATTCTTCAGCGCGAACGTCGTGGCCGGCAGCGACGTCATGCGGCGTACGGCGTCCTCCAGTTTCAATACTTTCAGCTCGCGCACGTAGCGGGCGAGGAAGCGCGCATTGTTCCCGTAGCCGCGCGGGTGCGGCACGCCTTCGTTGAAGCGCCGCACGCCGCTGTCCGAGGCGAACATCGTGTTCGAATGCCGCATGAACTGCTGCACGTCGTCCTCGCTCATGCCGTGAAAGACCGCGCCCGCGCCGCCGTTTTTTTGAATCTCCAGGATGGTTTGAATCTGCACTTCCAAGTCATCCGAACCGTGCAGCTTCTTCGCCGCCTCCGCGATGTTCAGCCCGTTGCACGAGCGGTCGTGACGATACGAGGCGATGACGGCATAGGAGTAATCCTTCGCCCCGCCGCGCTCACGAATCGAGCGCATCTCCTCCGCCATTTTCGCGCGCGTCGCTCCGTTGGAGTAATGCTCTGCGAATTTTCCGCCCTCGCGATACTTCTTGGGAATCAGAGTCGAGATGCTCGTGCTCGACGCGGGGTAGGCATACTGGTCCTGCGTGATGTCGAGTCCCTCGGTGCGTGCGCGCTCGATGGCGGCGAGGACTTTCTCCGTCTGCCCCCAGTTTTCCTGGCCGGAAAGTTTCAGATGCGAAACGTGCGCGCGCAGCCCGCCCTCGCGCGAGATGCGGAACAGCTCGTCGAGAGATTTGTAAATGTCCGCGCCCTCGTTGCGCATGTGGCTGGCGTAGAGGCCGCCGTATTGGCCGACAACTTTCGCCAGCGCGATGATCTCGTCCGTCTTCGCAAACGTGCCGGGCAAATAAATCAGTCCCGTCGAGAGACCGACCGCGCCGTCCTTCATGCCTTGCTCGACGGCGGCCTTCATCTTCGCGAGTTCCTCCGGCGTGGGCGGTCGGTCAAACTCTCCGCCCATCGCGCGCTCGCGCACGGTGCCGTGGCCGATGAGCGTGGCGATGTTCGGCGAAATGTTCGTGGCCTCGCAGCGGCGGAAAAACGCGCCGACGTTTTGCGCTGAGCTGCCGCAGTTGCCGAGCACCAGCGTGGTCACGCCCATGCGGAGAAAATTTTCCCCGCGCGGCAAGTCATCAATCTCTTCCGCGTGCGTGTGGACATCAATGAATCCGGGCGCGATGACCAACCCGCGCGCGTCCTCCTCCTTCGTCCCGCGGCCTGTGACGCGACCCAGGGCGACAATTTTTCCATCCTTCACCGCCACATCGGCGAAGCGCACGGGATTGCCCGTGCCGTCAATGACGCGGCCATTCCGCAGCACGAGATCAAAATCGGCGGCGGCGAGCGAGAGCACGCCCGCGACACAAAGGGACAAAGCACGAAGCATCATGCCGCCTGATTACCAGCCGGTGCGGCGCTTGGCGAGCGGGCGCATGAATTCAGGGTGATTCGCCGGGGATAAGTTTTGCACGGACGAAGGCTGAACTGGAGCCAGTGGTCGGGATTGAACCGACGACCGACGGTTTACAAAACCGTTGCTCT
>JANOAY010000577.1:0-2738 GCA_031411375.1 Pedosphaera sp.
CTCGCCCGGCGTGTCCACGCCGGCCGTCGGTTCGTCGAGCAGGAGCAGATCGGGCTTGCTCAGGAGCGCGTAGGCGATGAGCACGCGCTGGAGTTGGCCGCCGGAAAGTTGCGCGATGGGCCGGTCGAGCAATTCCTCCACGCCGATGTGGACGAGCGCGGGTTTGATGAGGTCATCGAGTTGTTTGTGCGACTTGAAGAACCAGTGGCGCGTCGAGCGCAGGCGCAGCGCGAGAAATTCGCGGACGCTGAGAATGAAGCTGCGTTCGAGCGCGAGCTTCTGCGGCACGTAGCCCACGCGCGGCAGCACCTTGTCCAAGTTGCGTTCGCCGAAGATGCGGACTTCGCCCTCGGAATACTTTTGCAGGCCGAGCAGGCAGCGCAGCAGCGTGGTCTTGCCGGAGCCGTTCGGGCCGATGAGCGCCACGATCTGCCCCTGCGGCACGCGCATGTTCACGCCGCGCAACACTTTGGTGTCGCCGAAGGCCACGCGCAAATCGCGCACCTCGACGGCGAGCGACGGGTGGAGGTTGATCGATTCCGTCGGCATCACTTGAGGGACGTTTCGAGAACAGTCGCGTTGAACATCATTTGTTCCTCGTAGGCTGACGGAGAGAGCGGGCCGGATTCAAGCGTGTCGAGTTCGGCGAGTTTCACTTTCAGATCGCGGGCCAGGCGCAGCGCGAGCGGATGGCGCACGCCGGGCGGGACAAAGATGGCGGGAATTTTCTGCGCGCGAATCTTTTTCCCCAGCTCGGACAAATACTTGGGACCGGGCGGCACGCCGGGCTGCTGCTCCACAACGCCGGCAATTTCCAAGCCGTACCGGCGCGTGAAATAGGGAAACGCGTCGTGGTAGGTGACAATGGCGCGATTGGTCACACCGGCGAGTTTCGCGCGAATGTCCGTATCGAGTAGGTGCAGGCGCGCGACGTAAGCCTGTGCGTTACTCGCGTAGGCGGCGGCGTGCGCAGGATCGAGACGTTGCAGCGCCGTGAGAATATTGCTCACGCCATGCGCGGCGAGCGTGGGGTCGAGCCAGAGGTGTTCGTTCGCCTGTTCACCAGCATGGTCATGCGCGTCGCCATCGTGGTGATGATGGTGCGCGCCGAACAGCAGTTGGGTCTGAAGCCCGGCGCTGACCGTGACAATTTTGTTCGAGGCCACCGTGCCGTTGCGCTGGACCTTCGGCAGCCAGCTTTCGAGTCCGAGACCGTTGACCACGATTAGGTCGGCGCTGGCGAGCTTGCACGCGTCGCTGGTCGTGAACGAGTAGGCGTGCGGATCGACGCGCCCGGGCAAGAGATTCTCCACGTCGGCAAACTCACCCGCGACATTCACCGTCCAGCAGTAGAGCGGGAAGAAGCTCGTGACGATGCGAGGGCGTGGGGCGGCGGATGAAACCGCAGCCAGAAAAACAATGGCGACACACGCGAGCAATTGCACAGGCGGACAATAGAAACGTAAACAGAAAGCGGGAAGTGCTTTCCCGTTGGCTGGCTTCAACTCTGAACGGCCCTTCATCGGTGGGGTGAGACTCTGTCGAGCCGTTACTGCCGACGCAGGAGGCGCGAGTGATGCGAGCATCTCAGGCACGTCCTCAGTTCAATTCCCGACCCGTGGCGAGTTGTCCCGGCTGGAGAAAAGTTTTGATCAGTTCACCTTCGCCACAGACCGTCATGCCGGGAAACTTCTTGAACCACTTCCCATCCGGCACTTCGGGTTCCGAGGACAGCCAGTCCGCGAGCAGTCCAAGTTGATCGGCGGAAATGCTCCGGCGGCTGACGCGGTCCAGCAAATGGTCGAGCAGGCGTGGAGGAAGACCGTGACGGCGAATCCGCGGCATGGCTATTGGCCGTAAAAGCCGCGATGGATTTCGTCCCGCAGCGTTTGTGTCTCGGCGGGATTGGTGGAATTCGCCAGGCGCTGCGCGAGTTCGGAGAGCTTGTCACCGGACAGTTGACGCGCGCGTGCCAGCTCAAAAGCAAACTCCAGCACGCGCGATTGTTCGGTGCGCGGCAGGTTCTTAATTTCTTCAATGACACCGCTGGCGGTCATGAAGTCACGCTACCGAACAGCCCGTCCGTGTTCAAATGAAATGCCGGACCAGCTCGGCCGTGGGCGTCGCGATGGTGAAGGTCAGTCTCGGCACGGGGGGGGGGGATTGTTGATTGTAAGGACTGCCCCTTTTCCTTTCATTGCCAATCCGGCTCGCCCGACTAAACTGACACCCATGAGCCTCACGCTCGACATACCGGATGATTTCGCCGCGCGCCTGCAAACGCAGCGCGCCGAAGCCGAGGCGCAGCTTCACTTGGAACTCGCCGTTGCGCTCTACCGTCAGGGACAACTGCCCGTGGCCAGTGCCGCCAGCCTCGCCGGGCTGAAGCCCGCCGCCTTCGAGGAACTGCTCCGCCAGCGCGGCGTGACCATGCCTTACACCCTCGATGACCTGGCCCACGACGTCGCGTATGCCAGCGGTCGTCGTTGATTCCTCTGTCCTCATCACGCTTGCCGCCGGCGAGCAGTTCCATCTCTTGCGTGAGCTTTACGCCACGCTCTACGTGCCGCCGGAAGTCTGGCATGAAGTCACGGAAGCACCCAAACCCTTCGGCACCAAGGAAGCCCGGGATGCCCGCGAAGCCGGTTGGCTGATCCTGCGCGCGCCCGCCAGCCTCGCGACCGTCCGTGTGCTGTCCTTCAATCTGCAATCGGGAGAAACCGAGGCGCTGGCCCTGG
>JANOAY010000578.1:0-8435 GCA_031411375.1 Pedosphaera sp.
TGCGCGGAGTTGGTCGCGCGTCCGCAGCCGGTGACTTCCACGGAATAAGTTCCCGCGTTGGTCAACTGAACGTTGGCGAGCACGAACGTGGCGTTGGTCTGGTTCGTCAGCGCGCTGCCGTTGCGACGCCAGAGGTACGTGAACGGCGGGCCGCCCGAGGCCGTGGTGCTGAAGGTGACGTTCTGCCCGACGCACGCGGTCAGGTTCGTCAGCGGCGTGGCGGTGAGCGAGGACTCGACGGTAAGCAGCGCGCTCGCGGTCGCCGTGTTGCAGAAGGTCGTGACCTCCACGGTGTAGAGCGCGCCGTCGCTCGGGAACAGATTCATCAAGGCCAGCACGCTCGAAGTGACATTGGAAAGCACCACGCCGTTTTTCTTCCACACGAAGGTGAACGGCCCGGTGCCGGTGACGTTCGCCGTGAACGTGGCCGCGCCGCCCGCGCACACGGTCTGATTCGTCAGCGCAGCGACCACAACATTCGTGCGGGGCGCGACCGTGGTGTGGTTCGTGGCGCGACCGCACGCGCCGGAAACTTCCAGCGTGTAAATTCCGGCGGTCGCGTTGCTCACCGCGCCGAGGAAGAGCGTGGCGTTCGTCTCGCCTGCGAGTTCCACGCCGTTCTTCCGCCAGAGTTTTGTGAACTCGCCCACGCCCGTGATGACGGGCGCAAGCAGCGCGTTCTGACCGAGACACACGGGGAAATTCGTGAGCGCCGCGATGACCGGCACGGTGCTGACGGTGAGCGCGGCGGCGTTCGTTGCGGCTGAACATACGCCAATAGCCTCGACGGAATAGAGCGCGGTGTCGGCGGGCGTGACGTTGGTGAAATTCAGCGAGGCGTTGGTCGCGCCAGAAATAAGTGCCCCGTCTTTGCGCCACGCGAAGGCGAATGGCCCGCTGCCGGAGACGACCGCATTGAACGTGACGTTCGCGCCCGCGCATTGCGCCTGGTTCGCGAGCGGCGCGATGGACGGCGGCAGCAGAATGGTCAGCGCCGCGCTGTTGGTTACGCGGCCGCATGCGCCGTCCACTTCCACGGAATAGACGCCGCCCGCGTTTGTCGTCAGCGCACTGAGGACGAGCGTTGAGTTGGTCTCGCCCGGCAGCAGCACGCCGTCGTGACGCCACGCGAAGGTGAACGGAGCGTTGGTCGAGGCGGTGGCGTGGAAGATCACGGTGGCGCCCACGCAACGCGCCTCGTTAATCAGCGCGAGCGGTGGCGCGGCGACGGTGAGCTGCATCACGTTCGTCAACGCGACGCACGGTGACGTGACTTCGACCTGATACGCTCCGGAGTCCGAGAGAGAGAGATTGGTGAGCAACAGCGTGCTGTTCGTTTCCGAGAAAATGACCGCGCCGTCCCTGCGCCAAACGAAGGTGAGCGAACCGCTGCCATTCAAGCCGGAGGCCAGCGTCACGCTGCCGCCCGCGCAGATAATCTGATCCGGCACCGCGCTCAACGTGATTGGCGGATGCACCGTGAGCGCGGCGTGGTTCGTGACCGCGCCGCACGCGCCGGTGATTTCCACTGAGTAATTTCCCGCCTCATTGGTCGAGGTGACGGTGAAGGCGAGGGACGAATTGGTTTCACCCGCCAACGCCGCGCCGTCCTTGCGCCACTGAATCGTAAGCGGGCCGGTGCCGCTGATCGTGGTCGTGAAATTCACCGGCTCGCCAAGGCACCGCGCCGCATCCGCGAGCGGCGTGGCGAGGACAGGCTCGTTCACCGTGAGCGTGGCGCTGCGGGTCACGACATTGCACGCGCCGGTCACCTGCACGGAGTAAAGCGCGGCGTCGTTCGTGGTGAGGCTGTTGAGCGACAAGACGGAATTCGTCTCGCCGGGCAGCGCGATTCCATTCTTCCGCCAGCCGTAGGTGAACGGCCCGGTGCCCGCCGTCGCCGCATCGAAGGTCACGCTTTCGCCCGCGCAGCGCACCGCGTTCGTGAGCGGCGCGACGGTGGTGAGCGCGCGCACGGTAATGGTGGCGAAGTTGGTCACGCGGTTGCACGCGCCGATCACTTCCACGGAATACACGCCGCTGTCCGCCAGCGTGGCGCTGCCGATGATGAGGCCCGGCGTGGTGATGATGAGCTGCCCGTTGCGCCGCCAGAAATAGTAGTGCGGTCCCGCGCCCTGCACCTGCACGGAGAGGAAAATCAAATCACCCGCGCAGACCGTGGCGTCCGCCAGCGGTGAGACGGTGGTGAGCGCGTTCACGGCGAGCGTGGCGGTGTTGGTCACGGTGTTGCACGGGCCGGAAACTTCGACGGAGTAAATTCCCGCGTCGTTCGTGCTGACGCTGGCGAAGGCGAGCGAACTGTTCGTCTCGTTCAGCAAGGCCGTTCCATTCCTGCGCCACACAAATGTCCAGGGACCGGAGCCGGACGCGGCGGTGGCGAAGCCCACAGGCTGGCCCGCGCAGACGGTCACGTTCGTGAGCGGCGTGGCGGTGGTCAGTTCAAGCACGGTGAGCAGCGCGCTGTTGGTCACCGCGCCACAGGAGCCGGTGACTTCCACGGAGTAAACTCCGGCGTCCGGCGCGGAGAGACTGAAAAGACCCAAGGCAGCATTGGTCGCGCCAGCGATGACGGAAGCCCCATGCCGCCAGACAAACGTCCACGGCCCCGTGCCGCCCGGCGTCGTCTGGAAGGTAAAGCTGCCGCCCGCGCAGACGCCCGCGTCCGCCAGCGGCGTGGCCGTGACCTCCGAGTTAACCGCGAGCGTCGCGGAGTTCGTCACCACGTTGCACGCGCCGGAAATTTCCACGGAGTAAATCCCCGCGTCGTTCGTGGTCACGCTGGCGAGGGCGAGCGAACTGTTCGTCTCGTTCAGCAGCGCGACACCGTTTCTCCGCCAGATGATTTGCCAGAGGCCAGCGCCTGAGATCGTCGTGCTGAACGTGACGGACTCTCCCGCGCAGCGCACTGCGTCCGCGAGCGGTGTGGCGGAGAGAAGTTCCAGCACGGTGAGCGCGGCGGAGTTCGTGACGCTCCCGCAAACGCCGCTGACTTCGACGGAGTAAATTCCGGCGTTCGTCGGGGAGAGGCTCAAAAGACTCAAGGTCGAATTCGTCACGCCCGCCAGCACCAAACCATCGTGCCGCCAGACGAACGTGAACGGGCCGGTGCCACCGGGCGTGGTTTGGAACGTGACGTTCTCACCCGCGCAGACGCCGGCCCCGACGAGCGGCGCGGCGGTGACGGGTGAATTCACAACCAGCGTCGCGGAGTTCGTCACCACGTTGCACGCGCCGGAAATTTCCACGGAGTAAATCCCCGCGTCGTTCGTGGTCACGCTGGCGAGTGTGAGAGAAGGATTTGTCTCGCCCGGCAGCACATCACCGTTGTGTCGCCACACGATTTGCCACGGGCCGGAGCCGGAGATCGTGGTGCTGAAGCCCGCCGCTTCGCCCGCGCACCGCACCGCACCGGCGAGCGGCGTGGCGGAAGTGAATTCCAGCACGTCCACCCGCGCCGTGCGGGTGACGAGGCCGCACTCGCCCGCGACCATCACGGTGTAGAAGCCCCCGTCGGCGGGCGTCACGTTGGTCAGCGTGAACGTGGCCGCCGTCGCGAACGGGAGCAGCACGCCGTCGTGCCGCCACTGCCAGGTGAACGGCCCGGTGCCGGCGGTGTCGGCGTGGAACGACACAGATGCGCCCGCACAGACCAAGAGGTTCGTGAGCGGTGCGACCGAGGTCTGCGCCTGCACGACCAGCGCGAAAGCGTTCGTGACCGAGTTGCACCCGCCGGTGATTTCCACGGCATACATCGCGGTGTCGTTGGTGGTGAGATGTTCGAGAAAAATCATCTCGTTGGTCTGGCCCGCCAGCACCGCGCCGTCGCGCCGCCAGACGATGGTGAACGGGCCGGTGCCGGAGACGAAGCCGCCGGCCGAGAGGCTCTCGCCGGGACAGGCCACCACGTCCTCGAAGGGCGTGAGCACGGTACGAAGCCGAACGACGAGCGTGGCGGAATTGGTCACGGCGTTGCACACGCCGGTGACCTCCACCGAGTAGGGGCCGGCGTCCGCCACGCCCGCGTTCGAGATCGTGAGAGTTGAATTGGTCGCGCCCGCGATGACCGCGCCACCGTGCCGCCACACGAAGGTGAACGGCCCCGCGCCGGTGGCCACGGTGCTCAAAGAAACGGTTTCGCTCTCGCACACCGTCGCGTCGGCCAGGGGGGTCGCGGTGAGCAATTCAAGAACGGTGAGGGTCGCGCTGTTCGTCACCGCGCCGCACGCGCCGGTGATTTCGACGGAATAGACTCCCGCGTTCGTCAGGGAGAGACTGACGAGACTCAAGGTGGCATTGGTCGCGCCCTCGATCAGCACGCCGTCCTGCCGCCAGAGGTATGTGAGCGGGCCGGAGCCGGAGGCCACCGTGGCGAGGGTCACGCTCTCACCAGCGCAGCGCGTGGCGTCCGCGAGCGGCGTGGCAGCGGGGAGCGCCAGCACGGTGAGCGTGGCGGAGTTTGTCACGGCGTTGCACGCGCCGGAAACTTCCACGGCGTAGAGACCGGCGTTCGTCGCGGAGAGATTCAGGAGATTCAAAGTGGCGTTGGTTGCGCCGTCGATCAGCGCGCCGTCCTGCCGCCAGGCGAAGCTGAACGGCCCCTGCCCTTGCGCCACGGTCGTGAAGGAAACGGAGCCGCCCGCGCAGACCGTCGCATCGGCCAGCGGCGTCGCGGTGGCCGTGGCCTGCACCACGAGCGCGGCGGAGTTCGTCACCGTGCCGCACGCGCCGGTGACTTCCACGGCGTAGAGTCCCGTGTCGTTCGTAGCAAGAGAATTGAGGACGAGCGCCACGCCGGTTTCGCCGGGCAGCACCACGCCATCCCGACGCCACACGATGTCGATCGGCCCGGTCCCGCCGACCGTGGTCTCGAAGGTCACGTTCTCACCCGCGCAACGCACCGCGTTCGTGAGCGCGGTGGCGGTGGTGATTGCCCGCACGAGCAGCGCAGCGGAATTGGTCACGGCGTTGCACGCGCCGGAAACTTCCACGGTGTAGAGACCGGCGTTCGTCGCGGAGAGACTCAGGAGATTCAAAGTGGCATTGGTCGCGCCGAAGATCAGCACGCCGTCGTGCCGCCAGACGTAGGCGAACGGGCCGGTGCCGGAGGCGACGGTGATGAAGGAAGCCGCGCTGCCGGCGCAAACCTCCGCGTCCGTCAGCGGCGTCGCCGCGGTGATTTCGCGTACGGTGAGCAGCGCGCTGCGCGTGACCGTGCCGCAGGCTCCGGTCACTTCCACGGTGTAACTGCCCGCGTCATTGGTCGTGAGGCCGGGCAACGCGAGCGTGGCGTTGGTCGCGCCGGAGACAATCGAAAGGCCATGCCGCCAGAGGAACGTGAAGGGGCCGGTGCCGTCCGGCGCGGTCGTGAACGTGGCCGTCCCGCCCGCGCAGTGGATTTGATCCGCCAGCGGCGCGGCGGCGGTGTTCGTCAGCACGGTGACGAGGGCAAAGTTCGTCGTGCTGCCGCAGGGGCCGGCGACTTCCACGACGTAGCTTCCCGCACTGGATGAATTCACCGCGCCAAGGTGGAGCGCGGGCTGGTTCGAGCCGGAAATTACGCTCCCATCCTTGCGCCACAGGATGGTCAGCGGGCCGGTGCCGTTCGTGGTCGTCTGCAACAACACCGGCGTGCCGGGACACACGATGACATCGCCGAGCGGCGTGAGCGTGGGCGGCGTGCGGACGGTGAGCGCGGAGGTGCCGCTGTCCACCGTGCCGCAAAGGCCGCCGACGGTGACCCGGTAATTGCCCGCGTCCGCCGGCGAAACATTGGTGAGGGAAAGCATGGCGTTGGTCTGGCCGGGCATCGGCACGGAGTTGCGCCGCCATTGGTACGTGAGCGCGGCCCCGCCGGCGTTGGCCTGGAAATTCACATTCGCCCCGACGCACACGGTCTGGCTCGGCGAGCCGAGCGCGAAGGTGTTCGGATGCACCGTGAGCGTCGCGCTGTTGGTGACCGTGCCGCAGAAGCTGGAAATGACGACGGCATACACGCCCGAGTCCACGTCCGTGACGTTTGGCAAAATCAACGAAGGATTCGTCTGGCCGAGCAACGGCACGCCGTTGTGGGCCCACTCGAAGGTGAAGAGGGCGCAGCCCGTGGCGGTCACGTCGAACTGCACGGTCTGGCCGGCGCAGACCACGGCGTTGCTGGGTGACGGGCCTTCGATGCTGTTCGGGCCGCGGCAGAGGATGGCGGAGATTTGATCGAAGATGGCGGTGAGCTGCGACGAATCGTTGACGTAGAAGAAATCGTTCGTCGAGGAAGCGGCGGCGGCGAGCAGCGCCTGGTCCACGTTGGTGCCGGTGCCGTCGTTGAGGCCCATCGTGAAGATGCGCGTGCCGGCCAGCTTGGCCTGCTGCGCGTAGAACAGGACGTTGCTGGGATAATCATCATCTGCGGCTTTGGGTACACCGTCTGTCAGCAGTACGATCACGGGCAACGCGCCGACGCGATGGCGGATGGAAGTGAGTTCCGCCTGCGCCGTGTTCAGTCCGCAACTGATGCAGGTGCCGCCCGACGCGGGCGGAAGGGCGCTGATGGCCTGCTCCAACGCGACGACATTGTTGGTCAGGTTGCGGTTGAGCGAAGACGTGACGCTGTAAGAAGCCAGGCCGGCAATGTCAGCGTTGGTGCCGAGGATCAAGTTGCGGACAAAGTTCGTCGCCGCCGTGCGCGCGTCGGTGTAGGGCGTGCCGAGCATGGACGCGGAACGGTCAATGACCAGCATCACGTCGAGCGAATTGAAGCAGTAGGCGACGAGCAGTTCCGCGCTGGCGCTCGCGCTGCAACCGTTCGTGCGGCTGGCCGTGACGGTGTAGAGGCCGCTGTCGGCGAGGGCGAGGTTGCTCAACATCAGGCT
The DNA here is from genome assembly GCA_031411375.1 of Pedosphaera sp. Taxonomy (GTDB): domain Bacteria; phylum Verrucomicrobiota; class Verrucomicrobiia; order Limisphaerales; family SIBH01; genus JANNGC01. The sequence goes on from JANOAY010000578.1 coordinate 6,885, forward strand.
GTGATTCGTCTGCCCTGGAATGATCACGTTGTCCTTGCGCCAGACAAAATTCGTCGCGCCGCTGCCCGCGCTGGCCGTAGTGCTGAAGCTGGCAAACGTGCCGACGTAGCGCACGAGATTCGTGAGCGGCGTGACGGTGAGGCCGGGGAGAACGGAGAGGTTGCCGCTGTTGGTCACGGTGTTGCAGGCGTTGCTGATCACGACGCGATAAACACCCGTGCTGGTCAAGGTGACGTTCGGAAGAATCAGCGCGCTGTTCGTCTGGCCGACGAGATTGGTGGTGCCGCGCCGCCACTGGAAGGTGAACGGTCCCGCGCCGTTCGTCGGCGCGGTGAAGACCACGGTCTCGTTGGAGCAGACGATTTGATTCGGAATGGCCTGTGTCGCCTGGAGCGTGCTGACGAAAAGCGTGGCGAAGTTGGTCGCGCTGCCGCACGGCCCGGCGGACTCCACCGAGTACACGCCCGCCGTGGCGGTGGTGACGCTGGGAATATTCAACGTCGTGCCCGTCACGCCCGGGATGACTTCGCCATCCTTGCGCCAGACGAGGGTGAAGGGGCCGGTGCCGTTCGTGACGGCGGTGAAGATCGCACTGCCGCCGAGGCAACTCGCGCGCACGGGCGGATTGATGGTCACGGCCACGCAGTCGTTCGAGAGCAGGAACGCGGGGAGCATGACGGTGTTCGAGACGTTCAGTTGCAGGCGCAGTTTCCATTCGCCTTGATTGGCGATGGAGAAGCCGGCGCACCCCGGAGCATTGTAGTTCCCCGGCACATTCCAGCTGTCCGCCCCGGCGCTGGTCGGCGGATAGGAAAGGTGGTTCGTGGTCAATTGGCCGTTGGCCAGCGTGTCCGGGCGATCCGCGCTGGCGCTGTTCACGCAGGAGGTGCTGCCGTTCGGCAGAATCCAAGTGACGTTCCAGTCCGCCGTGCTCGGCGGCATTCCTTCCACGCGCACGAACGCCGTCTGTGCGGTGGTGAAACGGTTCGTCTCTGCCGTGAGCGTCTGATTTGTGAACGCCGTGATCGCCACGACGTAGAACTGTTGCGTCGCGATGTTGATCGGCGGCCCGCTGCACGCGCCGCCCGCGAAAGTTTCCACGATGAATTTGTAAGTGCCGTTCGTGGTCGGCGCGTCGCTGGACTGGATCACATAGCTGTTGTCCGTGCTGTTAAACAGGGTCGTGGGCGCACAGACCGCGCCAGGATTTTTCACCACGCCCGCCGCGTCGCGCACGGTCACGCGATACCAGACGCCGTTCGAGACCGTGACCTCCGGCACCAGACGATCACCGGCGGTGAAGACGCGGTTGGTCGGCCCGTTCGTCGCCGCGAGCCGCAGGCGGGGAAAGGAAAACGATTGCGCGGCGGAAAAATGAGTTCCGGTCCAAAGCAGCAGCAGCACGAGCAAAGCTCGCGCTCCGCAAAAAGTTTTGCGTGACGACAGCATGGGAGGAGTCCCGGCGAAACGGATTTGTAAGCGGTGGAGCGGCGCGTGATGGCTCCCGCGCGCCGCCCAGGTCCGTGTGCAATGCCGGGCTTTTCCTACTTA
>JANOAY010000579.1:0-3964 GCA_031411375.1 Pedosphaera sp.
GCCGAGGCAGTTCACGTTCAGGTCCGGCATCGGACTGATGACCGGCGGCGTGGTGTCGCGCACGGTGACGATCTGCGTGCAACTGATCTTGTTCGAGCAGGCGTCCACCAGTTCCCACACGCGCGTGGCGAGGAAGGCCGGGCCGCACGGGCCGAAGTTCGTCGAGGTGTTGACGATGGTGATGGTGACGTTCGTGCCGCCGCAGTCGTCCACACCCGTCGGCGGGTCAAAGCTCCACGCCTGGCCGAACTCGATGGTCTTGTTGGTCGAGCAGGTGGCGGTGGGCGGCGTAGTGTCCACGACCTGCACGGTCTGGCTGCAGAAGCTCAGGTTGCCGCAGCCGTCGGAGGCCTGCCAGGTGCGGGTGGCGGTGAAGGTGTTGCCGCACTGGCCCGCGCGGTTCGTGATGGTGCTGATGACGACGATGTTCGTGATGTTGCCGAGGCAGTGGTCGGTCGCGGTCGGCGCGTTGAACGCCCACGCCTGACCGCACTCGATGATTTTGTTCGCCGCGCAGGTCAGCACCGGCGGCAGCGTGTCAATGGCCGTGACGACCTGCGTGCTGGTGGTGATGTTGCCGCACGGGTCCACGATCTGCCAGATGCGCGTGGCGAAGTAGCCGCAGGTGCCGGTGTAATTCGTGACCGTGCTGGAGACGAGCACCTGGAGATTTGTGCCGTTGCAGCCGTCGGTGCCGGACGGGCGGTCGAAGCTCCACACGTCGCCGCATTGCACGGTCTTGTTCGCCGAATGAATCGCCACCGGCGGCGTGGTGTCCACGACGAAGACCGACTGGCTGCACGTCGTCTTCAAGCCGCAGGAGTCCGTGGCCTCCCAGGTGCGCGTGGCCACGAACGTCGCGCCGCACTGCCCGTTGGTGATGATGGTGGTCGAGACGATGCGGAGCGAGATGTTCGTGCCGCCGCAGTATTCCTGGAAGGTCGGCGCGTCGAAGGTCAGCACGTCGGTGCATTCGATGGTCTTGTTCGGCGCGCAATTGAGGATGGGCGGCGGCGTGACGACGCTGACGATCTGGGTGGCGAGCACGCCGTTGCCGCAGGCGTTGGTCGCGGCCCACACGCGTGTGGCCACGTAAGTCGGGCCGCACCCGAGGTTGGTGAAGGTGGTGAACACTTCCACGGTCTCGCCGGGCGTGAGGCAGTTGCCCGCGTTGATGGGCGGATCAAAATTCCACGCCGCGTCGCAGTTCAAAGTCTTGTTCGACGAGAGCAGGAAGGGCGCGCCTTCCTGCGTGACCGTGTGGTTGAGACCGGCGAGCCGGATGACCGACGTGCGCGGCGTGGCGAAAGGATTCTGCGCCACGGCGTAGCTCACGATGGAGGTGCCAGTGATGTTTGTCGGCCCGAGGATGGTGATCCAACTGTTCGTCCGGTTCACGTTCCAGGTGCAGAGCGTGGGCGAGGTGACAAACACCGAACTGGTCGAGGCGAGGAAGCCATGCGCCTGATCCGGCGGCGTGACGGTGTAGCTGCACACCAGCCCGGCCTGCACGATGCGCGCGACCTTGCCCGCCACCACCACGAGGCCGGTGCGCGACTGGCCGCCGGGGTTGGCGGACACGAGGTAGTTCACGGTCTGGCTGCCGGTGTAATTCGTCCCCGCCGCAATGGTGATCCAGGTGTTGGTCTCCAGCACCGTCCACGGACACGGGTTGCTGGTCGTGACGCTGATCGCGCCGTTTTCCGCCTCGAAGCCGTGGCTCAGATTCGTGGGCGTGACGGCAAAGGTGCAGAACACGGTGGCCTGCGTGACGTTGAAGAACACGCGCTCAATCGCGCTGCCCACGCTGATCTGGCCGACGCGCGGCGCGCCGCTCACGTTCACCGCCACGGAATAGGTGACGGTGATGAGGTTCGAGACCTGCGAGCTGGAGAGGATGTTGATCCAAGAGTTCGACTTCGCGGCCGTGAAGGCGCAGCCCTGCGGCGTGACCACGGTCACCAAGCCAGTCTCCATGAGCGCGCCATGGGATGCGCCGTTCGTCTGGAGCGTGTAGCCGCAGCCCGAGCCGAGCTGCGCCACCGTGAAAGTCTGATCCGCGACGGTGAAGGTGCCGGTGCGGTCCTGGAAGTTCGGGTTCGACTGGACGGAATAGGTGAAGGAGCCGGGTGCCTGGCCCGTGACGGCGATCCAGTCGTTGGTGTTGTTCACGGCCCAGCCGCACTCGGTGGCCGTCGTCACCGTGACCTGGCCGGTGCTGAACAGGGAGCCGTGCAAACGCCCGGTCGGCGTCAGCGAATAGGTGCAGGGCGTGCCGAACTGCGAAATCGCCAGCGGAATGCCCGCGATCACGACATTCGCCGAACGCGTCAGCGGCGACGTGTTCGGCGCCAGCGTGATGCGGACCAGCGGACTGCTGTTCGTGCCCTCCACGCCGGCCTTGATGTCGATCCAGCCGTTCGTGGCCACCGTCTGCCAGGTGCAGCCGTTGGAGGCGATCACTTGCAGCGGAGGCATCGCGCCGCCCAGCGGCTGGGTGAAGGTGTGGTTGGAGTACGACAGTGAGTACTGGCACGTCACGCCCGGCTGCGCGACCGTGAACGCCAGTCCCGCGAGCATGACCGTGCCGGTGCGCCCGACGAAGGAGGGATTCGCGCCGACCGAGTAGGAGATGGTGTTGCTGCCGGCATAATTAGTCCCGCCGGGGAAGGTGATCCAACTGTTCGAGTTGATCACCGACCAAGGGCAGCCGGCCAGCGAGTCCACGGTCAACTGGCCGCCCGCCGCGCCCGAGCCAACCACGGCGTTGGTCGGGGAAAGCGTGAACGAGCAGGGCTGCCCGCTCTGGCGAACAAACAGAGTAATTCCGGCAATGGTCACCCGGCCCGTCCGGGAAGAACCCAACGGATTCACATCGGGAACGAGGAAAATCGTCGCACTGCCGAAGCCGTTGGTCTGGTCCTGCAACTGAATCCACGGGTTCGTGTTCACCAGGCTCCACGGGCAGTCCAGCAACGTCGTCAAATCCACCAGCAGAATGTCTCCGTCGGGTCCGCTGAAAAGGGTATTGGTGCTGAGTGAAGGACTGCATGTCGCGCCCGCCTGCGTGATCGTGAAGGTGTGGCCGGCCACCAACACCAGCGCGCTGCGCGGGGCCGACAAATAATTCGCCTCCAGCACATACGTCACCACGCCGTTGCTCGCGCCGGTGTAAGGCAGAATGGAAACCCACGGGTTGGTGTTGCTCACCGTCCAGGTGCAGCCGACCGGCGCGGACACATTCACCGTGTTCGTCGTCAGCGTCGCGACATGCGCGCGATTCGTCGGCGTGATCGAGGTGATGCACGGCACGCCGGTCTGCGTGACGGTCAGCAACTGATCGCCCACAGTGACGTAGCCCACGCGCGTCAGCGCGGTGGCGTTCGACAACACGGAGTAAGTCACCACGCCGCTGTTCGTCTGGTTCGTGGAAGTGAGGATGGAAATCCACGCGTTCGTGTTGCTCACCGTCCAGCGGCAGCCGGTCAAAGTCGTGAGGTTCACCGTGTTCGTCACGGCGGCGAAAGCGTGGGACGGATTCGGCACCGACAGCGCGAACGAGCAGGGCGCGCCCGTCTGGATAATCGAGTAGGGCAGCCCCGCGATGAACACGAGTCCGGTGCGGAAGAGTCCGGACGGGTTGCTCGCGCTCGAGTAGGTGATGTCGAGTCCGGTCGTGCCGTTCGTCGGCGACGTGATCGTCACCCACGGATTGGTGTTGATGACGGTCCAGTCGCACGACGCGCCGGCCGTGGTCAGCGTGACCAGTCCGTTCGCCACGCCCGAGTTGAGGAAACCGTTCGGAGACGAGAGCGAATACAGGCAGCTCGCCGCCGCCTGCGTGTTGGTGAAGTCGCGGCCTGCGACGATGTTGCGGCCCGTGCGCGGGGACTGCGCGTGGTTCGCCGCTAGGGTGTAATTCACCGCGCGTTTGCCCGTGCCGCCGGCGGTCAGAACGGTTATC
>JANOAY010000580.1:0-5891 GCA_031411375.1 Pedosphaera sp.
AGCGTGCGCCCATACCGCACCGCGCGGCGCAGGATGCGGCGCAGCACGTAGTTCCGGTCGTTGTTGCCGGGCTGGATGCCGTCGGCAATGGCAAAGCTCAACGTGCGGATGTGGTCGGCAATGACCCGGAAGGCGATGTCGATGGCAATGGTGTCTTCCCCGGACGCCGCAGCGCCAGCGTTGGACGCGGGAACGCCGCCGCCGGACGCCGGAGCGCCAGCGCCGGACGCGGGAGCGCTGCCCCCGGACGGCGGAACGACGCCCCCGGACGCGGGAGCGCCAGCGGTGGACGGCAGACCGCTGGCGTAGGACGGCGGAACGACGCCGGTGGAGCCGGGAACGACGGCGTTGGACGGCGCAGCGACGCCCCCGGACGGCGGAACGCTGGCGTTGGACGGCGCACCGACGTCGTTGGACGCTCCGGCGAAGGCCCCTTTTGCCCCAAAACCGCTGTTTTTCGCGTCCGAGCCACCCCCGGACGGTAAAACTGTCTCTTTTTGACCACTTCCAGCCCCCGGGAGGGTGCTCCGGTAGGTTTTCCCGCTCATCTTCTCCAAAGCGTCGAAAATGGGGCGGAAGATGTCGGTCTCGTAGTTGGAAATTTTGGCGTTCTGGAAGTCGGTCAGGTTCTTCGTGCCCTGAATGATGCTGGTGACGCGCTCGAAGCCCATGCCGGTATCCACGTGCTGGGCGGGGAGCGGCGTGAAGGTGCCGTCGGGGTTGGCGTTGTATTGGATGAAGACGTTGTTCCAAATCTCGATGCAGCGGGCGTCGGAGCCGTTGACGAGTTTCGCGCCGGAGATTTGCGCGTCGAGGTCGGTGGCCACGGGGCCGGGGCGGAGATCGACGTGCATCTCGGTGCAGGGACCGCACGGGCCGGTCTCACCCATCATCCAGAAGTTGTCCTTCTTGTTGCCGTTGACGATGTGGACGTCGGGGTCGAGTCCGACGGAGCGGAATTTCGCGGCCCACAAATCCCACGCTTCCTGATCGCGGTCGGCGGGATCGTTCTTCGTTTTGTCGGGCTGATAAATGGTGGCGTAGAGGCGCGACGGGGGAAATTTCCAGACTTCGATGATGAGTTCCCAGGCCCAGTTGATGGCGTCCTGCTTGAAGTAGTCGCCGAAGGACCAGTTGCCGAGCATCTCGAAGAACGTGTGGTGATAGGTGTCGAGGCCGACGTCATCGAGGTCGTTGTGCTTGCCGCCGGCGCGGATGCACTTCTGCGTGTCGGCGGCGCGACCGGGCGAATAGGGGTTCTTCACCTGGCCGAGGAAGATGGGCACGAACTGGTTCATGCCGGCGTTGGTGAAGAGCAGGTTCGGCGAGTCCGGCATGAGGCTGGACGAAGGCACGATGGTGTGTTGCTTCGACTTGAAGAAGTCGAGGAACGACTGGCGGATCTGCGTACTGGTCATCATGGCAAAAGCCAGCGGTGAGTGGGTGAGTGAGAGAGTGGGTGAGTGGGAGAAGAACGCGCCAGACGCGTCATCTCACTCACTCACTGACCCACTGACCCACTCACGGCCTTTCCCCCGCCGGAACAGAGCCGCGAAACTTATGGAACGCGCCCCGGCAAGGCGAGTGGAAGTTTAGTGGGGCACTGTCCTGATTCGACGGAGCGCGGCTGGTCTCGGCGACACAGCCGCGCTCCAGCTTAGAGCAAATCAGGACACTGCCTTTAGTGGTCGGTCTCCGGCCCCGGCTCGACGAGCCAGCGCGTGAGCACCGCACCGATAAGGGCGTAGGCTCCCGCCACGCACGCGCCGACGATGGCAATGCGCGCGGGGTCGGGCTTGTCGGAAGCCGCGAGCGTCAAAGTGATCCACGCCGCCGCCGTGCCGAGGACGCGACCGCCGATGTTGGCGGCAAAACTTTCGCCCGTGCCGCGCAAGTGCAGCGGGAAGACGCGCGGGATGTAATTGCCCCAGAAGCTGAACTGCGCCACGACGAGGAAGCCGGCCATGAAGATGCCAACCTTGATCCAGATGAGGCTGTCCGCGTTGGCGAGCTGCTTCGGAATCCACCAGAAAAGCAGCGGGACAAAAATTAGCGAGGGAATCAGGAACACGCGGAGCAGCGCGCGGCGGCTGACAATCCACACGGCCAGCGCGGCGAGCATGAGGCGTCCGGTCATGCCGCCGATTTCCTGCCAGAAGGTGACCTGCGCCACGGCCTTGTCACTGGCGTTGCCGCCGATTTGGCGACGCTGCGGAGGGGTGAGGGTTTTGCCCTCGGCGGCGGCTTTGGCCACGGCGTCTTTCGCGGTGGCGATCATCGCGGCGTGACCGGCCTGGTTCGGCGTGCCGACGGCCTGTGCGCCGAGGATTTGCGGAAGCTGTTGAATGGCACCGAAGGCCAGCCCGTAGCTCGCGGCAAAAATCAGCGTGGTGATGACGGTGGTCTGGATCAGCTCGGGCGCGAAGAGTTCGCGAATGCTCGGACGCTTGAGCTGGCCGGCGGCGCGCTTGCGTTCCCAGTCCGGTGACTCGGGGAGAAACGGGCGGATCAAAATCAATGGCAGCGCGGGAATGACACCGGAGATGAGTGTGTAGCGCCACGCTTCGTGCCCGCCGTGAATCGCGGGCAGGCTCAGCGCCCACTTCGCGGCCAGCACATTCGCCGCCGCGACCAGCAGGCCGCCCACCGAGGAAAACGCCTGCGTGTAGCCGAGAACTTTCTCGCGCTGCTCGCGATCCTTGAACAACTCGGCCAGCCACGCCACGGCGGCGACGAATTCCACGCACACGCCGATGAAGACGAGGCAGCGGAAGAAGAGCAGTTGCCAGAGATTCGTCGAGAAGCCAGCGGCGCAGGCCGCGAAGGCGTAGAGCAAAATGCTGTAGGTCAGCACGCGCCGCCGTCCGAGCCGGTCAGTGAGATAGCCGCCGAGCAGGCCGAACACGCCGCCCGCCAGCGCCGGGACGAAGAAGAGCGTGCGCGCCCAGTTCGTGAATTCCTTCGAGCCGGGCAGCAGCAGCGGCACGCCGTCCGCGCCCACGCCGCCGAGCGCGGCCAGCGCGGGCTTGACGATGAGCGGCAGCATGAGCAGTTCGTAGATGTCGAACGCGAACCCGATGGACGCGATGATGCAGATGAGCCAGTGCGTGCTCGTGAACTTGAATGGCGCGGCGGAATTCATGGCGCGGATTTATGGCGGGGCAGGGTGGGGGCGACAAGTACTTTGCAGGCGCACGGAGGAAGTGGGGCAGCCGTCTAGGGGGGCATCAGTCCACTGGGCCACCCGGGGGGTGGTTCTTAAGCCGAGACGGCCAAAGGACGACGGCAGCCGGGACGGCTGCCCCACGAATGCGAGCTGCCCGTTAAATTTTCCAACCCTTTCGGTAGTGATGCTGGATTAGTTCCTCCGCCGCAGGGCAGTTCTTCGCGCGCAAACTCGCTGAATCCCATTCCAGTTTCTGGCCGACGCGGTAGGCCACGTTGCCGAGCAGCGCCGTTTCCGTGAGCGGGCCAGAGTAGCCGAAGTGGCACGAGGGCGTGCCGCCTTCCTTAATTGCGCGCACCCACTCCTTGTGATGGCCGATGGAGTCGGGGATGGATTCCGCCGGGCGCTTGAAGTCCACGAACTTTTCCTCGGGCAGCAAGTTGTGTCTGCTGTAGTCGGAGATGAGCATGCCTTTGTCGCCGACGAAGAGGACGCCGCCTTTGTATTTCGCGTAGAGCGCATCGGGCACGAGGTCCTCGGGACGTTTGCCGCCGTGATACCAGGTGAGTTTGAGCGGGCCGGCGGTATAGGGCAAAGCACCGTGCGGGATTTGGAAACGGTGGAATTCATAACGCACGATCAACCACGGCGGCGTGGACTCCGCATCCACCGCTGGTCCCGCAATCGGTTCGACGGAAACGGGATGGCTCAAGCCCAGCGCCCAGAACGGCAAGTCCATGAAGTGACAGCCGAAGTCCGCGAGCGAGCCGCCGCCGAACGTCCACCAGTGCCGCCAATTGAACGGCACGTAGTCGGGTTGATACGGGCGGAACGCCGCCGGTCCGAGCCACAAGTCCCAATCCAAATTGTCCGGCACGGGCGGCGTGGCGGTCGGGCGCGTCTTGCCGCCGTAGCTGGAGTTCGCCCAGACATGCACTTCGCTGACTTTGCCGATGGCTCCGCTCCGCACGAGTTCCACCACGCGGCGGTAGTTGTTCCCCGCGTGAATCTGCGTGCCGATCTGTGTCACGAGTCCGGTCTTCTTCGCGAGGTCGGTGATGATGCGCGCCTCGGAAACGGTGTGCGTGAGCGGCTTCTCGCAATAGACGTGTCGCCCGGTGCGCAGCGCCGCCGCCGTCGCGACCGCGTGCGTGTGATCCGGCGTGGCCACGACGATGGCGTCAAGGCCGCCCTGATCAATTAGCCGCCGGAAATCGCGATGCGTCTTCGCCGAGGGAAATTGCTGCGCGGCTTTGGCGAGGTTGTTCGCGTCCACGTCGCAGAGCGCAACGATGTTCTGGTCTTTGAGGTTGCTGATGCTGTAGCCCGCCTGGCCGGCGACGCCGATGAAACCGATGTTCAGTTTCTCGTTCGCGGAAATTTTCCTCGTTCGCGGTGTGAAACATCCGGTGAGCGCGACGCCTGCCGTCGCGGCGCCGAGCGTGGTGAAAAACTGACGGCGCGGCAGTGCGCGTAGGGACGAGGCGAAGGTGTGGCGTGACATGCGGAGGGAATTAACAGAGCAGGGGGCACGGCGGCAATCAGGTTCCTGCGGCGAGTGAGGAGCGCGGACCGCCGAGTCCGCGCGCTCGTAATTCGTCTGGGACACGAGGCTAGAAAGCCTCGCAACCTGCCGACAGGAATGTCGGCGCTACGCCGTAACGCCGGCTTTCCAGCCGGCAGGTTGCGAGACTTTCCAGTCTCGTGTCGGCGAGCTGTTCAACACCCGTTCCGCCTCGCTGATGCCACGCGGACTCGGCGGTCCGCGCTCCGTTCCCGCGCCCGGCAAGGCGGTTGCTAAGGGAGGCCGATGCTGATGACCAATGCTCCGGTTCGTTCTGAACAAAAGCCCAGCCGACGCTTGTATTTCGAGGCCGGGCGCGCTGAATCTCTCTCATGCACCGCCAAGGAATGGTTGCTCTCCCAGCATCGTCCGGGCGTGGCGTAACCAAACTCCTGTTGCGAAATGGTCACAACGGCAAAAACTGAACCGGGATTTTTTAACGGCTACGACCGCGGGCCTTTCTTCGATGAAATGCTCGGCGGCGGTGGCGAGGTGCTGCCTCACTACAGCAAATTCCACGCGCTCTTCGACAAGTTTAAGCGCGACGAATTTGACAGCCGGCGTCACGCGGTGGACCTGGCCTTTCTGCGGCAGGGCGTCACCTTCAATGTCTATGGCGACGCGCGCGGTGCCGAGCGCATCTTTCCCTTCGACCTCGTGCCGCGCATCATTCCGGCGCGCGAGTGGGAGCACATTGAACGCGGACTCACGCAGCGCATCACGGCGCTGAACCTGTTCCTCAAGGACATTTATCACGACCAGAAGATCATCAAGGATGGCGTCATCCCCGCGCACTACATCCTGTCGGGGAAACATTTCCGGCGCGAGTTCGCGGGCTTCAAGGTGCCCAAGGATATTTATATCCACGTCTGCGGCACCGACCTGATTCGCGGCGCGGATGGAACCTACATGGTGTTGGAGGACAACGGGCGTTGCCCCAGCGGCGTGAGCTACGTGCTGGAAAACCGCCGTGCGATGAAGCGCACCTTCCCGCAGATGTTCGAGAGCATCGGCGTGCGGCCCGTGGATCATTATCCGCAGGAGCTGCTGAAATCGTTGCAATGGATCGCGCCGACGGGTGTGGTGGACCCGACCATTGTGTTGCTCACGCCCGGTTCGTCGAATAGCGCCTACTTCGAGCACACGTATCTCGCGCGGCAG
>JANOAY010000581.1:0-10514 GCA_031411375.1 Pedosphaera sp.
GGGAGCTTGCCTTGCGGCTCACCTGCGAGAAGAAGGCGGCGAAGCTGTAATAGTCCTGCTGGCTCCAGCGTTCGTAGGGATGATGATGGCACTCCGCGCACTTGAGCCGCTGGCCGAGAAAAACCTGGGCCGCATCCTCAAGTTGCGTCGTGGTCTCCCGCGCCTGACGGAACCACGCGACCGGTGGGTTCTGCGCGACATCGCCGGAAGCGGTCAGCAGATCGCGGACAAAATCGTTGAAGGGTTTGTTCTCCAGCAGGCTGTCGCGCACCCAAGCGTGGAAGGCGTAGGTCATGCGATTCTGTTTTGGATCGGCGCGCTTGTTGCGCAGCAGTGCCGTCCATTTGTTGGCGAAGTGGTCGGCGTAATCAGGACTCTCCAGCAACCGCTCCAACCAGCGCTGGCGCTTGTCCGCGTGCGAATCGGCGAGGAACTGTTTCGTCTCGGTGGCGCTGGGCAGGCGACCCGCGACATCGACCGTCACGCGACGTAGGAAGGTGGCGTCATCGGCAATTTCCGAAGGCGGCATGCCGATGGTCTTGAGCTTCTTGAACACCAGTTCATCGATGAAATTTTTCGCCACCGGCAAGTTCGTCACCGCCGCGCCCAGTGGAATGGTGGCGCGGAACACGGCGACCTGGGCCTGATAACGCACCATCACCGCGACATCGCCCGGCTGTTGATACAGCTTCACCAGCCCGCTCTCTTCCGTCTTCGCCATGTCCTTGTCGTTCGATTCGTAGAGCGCGCTGCGGGTCACGTCTTCGGCGTGGCCATCAGTGTAGTGCGCCATGACTGCGAGCTGCTGTTCGCCGCCGAGCGGCATGGTGCGTTCCTTCGGCAGCACTTCGATGCGATCCACGACCGGATCATTCGTGCTGCCGTAAGGCAGGCCTTGCGAAATCCAGCGGACAATGAGTCGGTAGTCGTCCGAGTTCGGGTCGAGGCGTTTGCCGCCGCCGTGCGGCAGCGCGGCCGTGCCTTTCAGCAGCAGCAGACTGCGATCCGGCGCGGCGGGAAAGAGCCGGCGACCGCGCGCTTCCTTGACCAGATGCTCGTAATCCTCCTCCGGTTCGAAGCCGAGCAGCGAGAGCTTGAATCCATTTTGCCCGCTGGCCTTGCCGTGGCAGCCGCCGCCGTTGCAGCCGGTCTTGGTGAAGATAGGAACAATCTGGTTGCCGAAGTTGATCGGCTCCGCGCTGCGGAACTTTTCGACGGTCGCGGTCATTTTCCCAACCGTGCCATCCGAACTCTTCGCAGTGATTGTTGTGGCGCCGTCGCGCAAAGGCGTGACGAAGCCGGCCGCATCCACGCTCAGAATGCCGGACGGTTTCACCTCATATTTCACGCGGCGCGAATAATCCTGCACCGAGCCGTCGCCAAACTTAGCCGTGACCAGCAACTGCCGGCGTGCATCGCTGCCGCGCAGGCGCAGCACGCCGCCCTCGCCCGCATCGCCCGCCGCAAGTTCCAAAGCGACGGGTTTCGCCGAGACGGGCTTTGGATTCGCCGCATTCAGACCGCACGTCGGGACGAGCAGCACAGCAGCCAGAAGAAGTGTTGCAGCTTTTCCCATATCAAATCAGTTCTCGCACCGGCTGCCAGCCATCGACGAGATACTGCGGACGACCGGAGAGGTCCGGCAGGCTGACGCGGTTCGGGTCGAGGCCGAGTTGGTGATAAAGCGTGGCGAAAACTTCACCAAAGTGGACGCCGCGATCCACAATTTCCCCGCCGAGCCGGTCGGTCGCGCCGATGACTTGACCGGTCTTCATCCCGCCGCCGGCGAGCAGTGCGCAGCCGACTTGCGGCCAGTGATCGCGTCCGCCGTCCGCATTGATCTGCGGCGTGCGGCCGAATTCACCCCACGCCACCACCGCCACGTCCTTGTCCAGCCCGCGCTCGTGCAAGTCTTCAACGAGCGCGCTCATGGCCTGATCGAACAGCGGGAGGTGCGTGAGCAACTCACTGTGGTTGTTGCTGTGGAAATCCCAACGGCCAAAATTCAGCGTCACGCAGCGCGCGCCGGCTTCGACGAGCCGGCGGGCAATGAGAAACTGCTCGCAATTGCGCGGCGCACCGTCGCCATAGTTCTTCGGGTCGCCTTTGCCATAACGCTCGCGCACCTTCGCCGGTTCTTTGCTGAGGTCGAGCGCCTCCATGAGCTTGCTGGAGGTGAGAATGTTGAACGCCTGCTGCTGGAAAGAATCCATGCCTTCCACCGCACCGCTGCGATCCACATCGCGACGGAAGTTGTCGAAGCCCGTGAGCAGCGCCTTGCGATCAGCCAACCGATCGAGGGACACACCGTTGAGTTTTAGATCGTCCAAGCCCGGGCCGTCCGGGCGGAAGGCGGAATGCATCGTCCCGAGAAATCCCGGATGGCCGGGCGAACCGTAGGGCGGGTGGCCGGCCTTGGGCGCGAGTCCGACAAATGGAGGAATGGTTGGCGCGCTCGGCCCTTGCAGTTTAGAAATCACTGCTCCCATCGAAGGCCAGCCACCGGGCGGTTGTTTCGGCACCGCGCGCCCAGTGTAGCAGATGAACGAGTCATGGTCGCCGTTCGGCGAGCCATACATCGTGCGGACGGGCACGAGCTTGTCCATGATCTGCGCGCAGCGCGGCATGTGCTCGGAGATCTCGATGCCGGGGACATTGGTGCGCATCGGTCGATGCGGACCGCGAATCTCCAAAGGGGCGTCCATCTTCAAATCGAACATGTCCTGATGCGGCGGGGCGCCGACCAGATAGATCATGATCACGGCCTTGTGCGACTTACGGATGCCTGCGAGTTGCTCGGCCTGAAGCAATTGCGGCAACGCCAGTCCACCAAAAGCCAGACTCCCAATCCGCAAGAAGTCTCGACGCGAAACTCCGTCGCAAAACTTGGAAGAGGATGATCCGGCGATGGTCAGCATGGCGTCAGATCAGTTCCCGCATGGGCTGGTAATTGTTGTCCACGAGGAACTGCGGGCGCCCCGTGAGGTCGTGAACCATCGCCTTGTTCACGTCGATGCCCATGCGCTGGTAAAGCGTGGCGAACACTTCCTGAAAATGCACCGGACGCTCGGACGCCTCGCCGCCCAGTCGATCCGTCGCGCCGATCACTTGTCCGGTTTTCATGCCGCCACCCGCGAGCAGCGCGCAGGAGACGCGCGGCCAGTGATCGCGCCCGCCGTCCTTGTTGATGGTCGGCGTGCGGCCGAACTCACCCCAGACAATCACCGAGACATCCTTGTCCAGTCCGCGATCGTGGAGATCCTGCACCAGCGCCGTCACACCGCGGTCGAGCAGCGGCAGATCCTTGCGCGCGTTGTCAAAATTCTTGCCGTGATAATCCCAGAAGCCGAAGGCCACCGTGACCACCCGCGCGCCCGCCTCGACGAGCCGGCGGGCCATGAGAAATTGCTCGGTCAACATCGGCGCAGCGTCGCCGTGCGGCTTCGGATCGCCTTGGCCGTAACGCTCCACGGTGCGCTTGTCTTCGCGACCGAGGTCGAGCGCCTCGATGAGTTTGCTGGAGGTGAGAACGCCAAAGGCCTGCTGGTTAAAAGCGTCGAGCCCTTCCATCGAGCCGCTGCTGTCCACGTCGCGACGGAAGCGGTCGAAGCTGGCGAGCAGCGCCTTGCGGTCGTTGAGGCGTTCCAGTGTGACGCCGTTCAGCACCATGTCGGATTTGCCTTCGCCCGCCGGACGGAACGAACGGTGTGGCATGCCGAGGAAGCCCGGCCCGGAAGAATTGTACGGCCGGTGCTGCATGACCGGCTCCAGTCCGACGAACGCCGGCACCGACGGGTGCGTCGCGCCTTGCAGCTTCGAGATGACGGACCCGATGGACGGCCAGCCGCCGGGCGGTTCACCACGCTTCAAGCGTCCGGTCAGGCACTGGTAATCGTAGTGATTATCCTCCGCGCCCACCATGCTGCGGACAAAAGCAAGTTTGTCCGCCATGCGCGCCATGAGCGGGAGGTGTTCGCAAATCTCGATGCCGGGAACATTCGTCGGGATCGGTTTGAACTCACCGCGAATTTCCGACGGCGCGTCCGCCTTGAGGTCAAAGGTGTCCTGATGCGGCGGGCCGCCCGGCAGGTAGATCATGATGACCGCCTTGTGCGAGCGGCGGATGCCCGAACTCGCTTCGGCCTGCAACAAGTTCGGGAGCGAAAGCCCCCCGAGCGCCAGCCCGCCAATCCTCAGAAAATTCCGGCGCGAGAGACCGTCGCAGAATTTTGAGGAGGAGCCGGCGATGGTCAGCATGAGGTCAGATCAGTTCGCGGATGGGCTGCACGTTGTTGTCCACGAGGAACTGCGGACGGCTGGACAGATCGTTGAGCGTGACCTTGTTCACGTCGATGCCGAGGTTGTGATACAGCGTGGCGAAGACCTCGCTGAACTGCACGGGACGTTCGACCGCTTCACCGCCCAATCGATCCGTCGCGCCGATGACCTGTCCGGTTTTCATCCCGCCGCCCGCGAGCAAAGCGCACGACACGCGTGGCCAGTGATCGCGACCGCCATCCTTGTTGATCGTCGGCGTGCGGCCGAATTCACCCCAGACAATGACCGAGACATCCTTGTCCAAACCGCGCGCGTGCAAATCCTGCACCAGCGCGCTGACGCCCTGATCCAGCATCGGCAGATCCTGACGAAGCGCATCGAAGTTTTTCCCGTGATGGTCCCAGCGGCTGAACGCGAGCGTCACGCAGCGGGCACCCGCTTCCACCAACCGCCGCGCGGTGAGAAAATGCTCCATCAACTTCGGCCCGCCGTCATCGCGATTCTTGGCGTCGCCCTTGCCGTAGCGCGCGCGGACCTTCGGGTCTTCTTTCTCAATGTCGAGCGCCTCGAGCAGCTTGCTGGAAGTCAGCAAACCGAACGCCTGCTGATTGAACGCATCCATGCCCGCCATCATCCCGCTGCCGTCCACGTCGCGGCGAAACTGATCAAAACTCGTGAGCAGCGCCTGGCGGTCAGCGAGCCGATCCAGCGTCACGCCGTTCAGCACCATGTCCGTCTTGCCCGCGCCTTCCGGTTTGAAAGGGCCGTAAGCCGGGCCGAGGAATCCCGGCTCACCCGCGCGCGCCCATCGCATCTCGCCCATCTTCGGAGAAAGGCCGACAAACGGCGGCACGAGCTTGTTGACCGGTCCTTGTAGTTTGGAAACCACGCCGCCGAGCGAGGGCCAACCGCCCGGAGGCTGGTTGCGCACCGGACGCCCGGTGAGGCACTGGAACGCATCGTGATCATCCAGCGCGCCGACCATCGAGCGGATGATGGCGAGCTTGTCCATCTGCGCGGCGAGCAGCGGCAGGTGTTCGCAAATCTGGATGCCTGGAACTTTCGTCGAAATGGGCTGGAACTCGCCGCGCACTTCCGACGGCGCATCCATCTTCAAGTCGAACATGTCCTGATGCGACGGTCCGCCCGGCAGGAAAATCATGATGACCGCCTTGTGCTGGCGACGGTTGCCCGAGAGTGCTTCGGCCTGAAGCAACTGCGGCAGCGCGAAACCGCCGAGACCAAGCGCGCCGACCTTCAGGAAATTGCGGCGCGAAACTCCGTCGCAAAAGCGCATCTGGTTGCCGTAGATCGTCAGCATGGTGTTTCGTTGTTACTATCGTGCGTTGGGAATTCTGACCAGCCTGCGATGCGACATATTCACTCAAGGTGCGCCCCTCCCCGGCCGGCCGCCTCATCAGAAGGAGGCGTCACCATGCAGGCCGCGATCCGGTGATTTTTTGAGTGCCTTGGGTGCGAGTCCCGTCAGAAAAGCTCGTGCCCCGGCAATCTTGCGCCCGCATTGGATTGCCAGCCCGGCGATGCAATGAAGAATGCCTTGAACAGAATGCAGTCCGCGTAATGAAAACAAAACGACTTGGAGCATGGGCCGGATTGCTGGTTTTGACGCTTGGAGATGGCGGCGTCGCGTCGCATGGAGCCAGTTCCACGCCGACCTCCGCAGGATTCACCCAGTCGATCCGCCCGCTGGTTGAGAAGTATTGCCTCGGCTGCCACTCGACGGAGAAGCACAAGGGCGACCTGGACCTGGAACATTTCAAATCCTACGACCAAGTGCTGAAACAACCCAAAGTCTGGCAGGGCGTGCTGGACCAAATCTCGCTCGGCGAAATGCCGCCGAGAGAGAAGCCGCAACTCGGCGCCGCCGACAAGGAAAGGTTGCAACAGTGGGTGAACTCAGCCCTCGACGAAGCGGCGCAGGCGCGCGCGGGCGATCCCGGGCCGGTCGTTTTGCGGCGGCTGAACAACGCGGAATACAACTACACTCTGCGCGATCTCACCGGCGTGGCATCGCTCGCTCCGGCGAAGGAATTCCCAGTGGACTCTGCTTCCGGCGAGGGCTTCATGAACGTCGGCAACTCGCTCGTCATGTCACCGTCGCTGGTCACGAAGTATCTGGACGCGGCGAAGGACGTGACGAGCCACGCGGTCTTGCTACCGGATGGAATTCGTTTCTCACCCAAGACCTCGCGGCGCGACTGGACGGAAGAATTGCTCGCTGAGATTCGCGGGGCGTACCGCCAGTTCTCAGACAACGGCGGCGGCACGTCGGTCAACTTGCAGGGCATCCGCTTCGACACCAAGGATGGCGGCGTGCTGCCGCTGGACAAGTACCTCGCTGCACTGCTGGCGGAGCGGGCGGACGTCCGAAAATTTTCCACCACCACGAACGGATTGAGCGCGAAGTATCTGCAAACCTTGCGAGCCACGCTGGACGGGAAAGAGCCAAACTTCCTCCTCGACCCCATTCGCGCGCGCTGGCGCATGGCAAAACCCGGCGACGCCTCGGCGTTGGCGAAGGCCATTTCCCAATGGCAGCACGCGCTATGGAAGTTCAATTCCGTCGGCCACATCGGTAAGAAGAATGGTCCTAAGTCGTGGATGGAACCGCTCACGCCCATCCAGCCGAAGCAGGAAGTGCGTTTCAAAATCCCCGCGACCACGGACCGCGACATCACGCTTTTCCTGAGCGCGTCCGACGCGGGTGATGGCGACACCGGCGACTTCGTGGTGTGGGAGCAGCCACGCCTTGTCGCGCCGGGCCAGCCGACCTTGTTGCTGCGCGACGTGCGCGAGGTGAGCCGCGAGCTGTCCGCGCGACGGGAAAAAAATTTGGCGGACACCGCAAATCTTCTCGCCGCCGCCGCGCAGGCTGAGGCGGGCCAGACAAATATCGCCGAGTTCGCGGCGCAGCACGGCGTCGAAGCGGAAGCACTGGCGGCGTGGCTGGATTACCTCGGCATCAGCGCGACCGGCCCGGTGAAAATCGAGGGACACTTCACGGATATTTACACGAACGGCTCCGGCTTCGCGTTCATCAACGGCTGGGGCAAAAGCGGCACACCGAATCTCGCGGCGAATTCTTCCAATCAAAAAGTTCGCATCCCCGGCAACATGAACCCGCACAGCGTCGCGGTGCATCCTTCGCCGAAGCTCGCCGCAGCAGTCGGCTGGCGCAGCCCGGTCGCGGGCCGTGTGCGCGTGACGGCGACGATTCAGCACGCGCATCCCGAGTGCGGCAACGGCGTGACGTGGTCGCTGGAATTGCGCCACGGCTCGAAGCGTCAGCGCCTGGCTGGCGGCGTGGCGCAAGGCGCGAAGGAAGTGAAGCCCGCGCCCGTGGAAAATCTTTCCGTGCAACCCGGCGATGTGGTCTCCCTGCTCATCGGCCCGCGCGACGCGAATCACTCCTGCGATCTGACCGCCGTGGATTTGACGCTCACGACTCTGGGCGACGGCGGGCGCGAATGGGATTTGGCCAAGGATGTTTCGCCGAACGTGCTCGCGGGCAATCCGCACGCGGACAGATTTGGGAACGAAGGCGTCTGGCATTTCTACACCGAGCCGGACAAGGGCGGCGCGTTCGGGCCGGTGATTCCGGCGGGTTCGTTGCTGGCGAAATGGCAGGCGAGCACGAACGCGGCGGAGAAAGAAAAGCTCGCGAGCGAGGTGCAGCGTTTGCTGACGGGCGTCATGCCGGAGAAGAAAGATTCGTCGGACGCGGTGTTGCACCGGCAGCTCACTGCGCTCGGCGGGCCGCTGTTCAGCTCCCTTGTTCGTGGCCGCGCAAAATCAGAAACCAGAAATCAGAAATCAGAAATCGAAGCGGGTCTCGACCCCGCGCAATTCACCGGTGCGAACCTCCACGTGAAGGCTCCGTCCGTAATCGAGATTCGCCTGCCCGCCGATCTCGTGGCGGGCTACGAGTTCATCACCACGGGCGCGCTCGACAAAACCACCGGCGCGGAAGGCAGCGTGCAGCTTCAACTGCTCACGAACAAACCGGCGGCGAGTTCCGGCCTGCTCACCATCGAGGCGAAGACCGCCGACGGCGAAGGCCCGTGGTATTCCAACAACCGCACCACCTCGCACGACGCGCCCATCGTCGTGAACGACGGCAGCGCGGCGCGGCGGCGCATCGGGTCCGCGTTCGATGAGTTCCGAAACATTTTTCCCGCCGCGCTGTGCTACACGAAAATCGTCCCCGTGGATGAAGTCGTCACCCTCACGCTCTACTATCGCGAAGACGATCATTTCAAACGCCTGATGCTCGACGACGCGCAGGCCGCGCGGCTCGACCGGCTCTGGGATGAATTACACTACGTCGCGCAGGACGCGCTCACGATGGTCGATGTCTTCGAGCAGCTCTGGCAATACGCCACGCAGGACGCCGACCCGAGCGTCTTCGAGCCGATGCGCGAGCCAATCAAGCAACGCGCCGTCGCGTTCCGCCAGCGTCTCGTGGACACGCAGCCGAAGCATCTCGACGCGGTGCTGAA
Organism: Pedosphaera sp.; assembly: GCA_031411375.1. Taxonomy (GTDB): domain Bacteria; phylum Verrucomicrobiota; class Verrucomicrobiia; order Limisphaerales; family SIBH01; genus JANNGC01. The sequence continues at coordinate 8,799 of JANOAY010000581.1, forward strand.
ATTTGCTGAAGGCGCGTATCGCCGTCCGCTCGCCGCGGCGGAACAGGACGAATTGCGCGCGCTGTATCGCAAGCTGCGCGCCGAGGAGATTCCCCACGATGAAGCCATCCGCCTCACGCTCGCGCGCACACTGGTGGCCCCGGTGTTTCTTTACCGTGCTGAGAAGCCGGTCGCTGGTGACAAGCCCGGCCCCGTCAGCGATTGGGAACTCGCCACGCGTCTGAGCTATTTCCTGTGGTCGTCTGCGCCGGATGCCGAATTGCGCGCCGTGGCCGCGCGCGGAGAGTTGCGAAATCCCGACACGCTCACCGCGCAGACGCGCCGCATGTTGCAAGACGCGCGCACGCGCCGGCTTGCAACGGAGTTTGCCTGCGCGTGGCTGCACATCTACGACTTCGACGAACTGGGCGAGAAGAGCGAACGGCACTTCCCGACCTTCACCGCACTGCGCGGCACAATGTATGAGGAGACGATTCGATTCTTCACCGACTTGTTCCAGCACGACGGTTCGGTCCTGAACATCCTCGATGCCGATTACACTTTCCTGAACGCCGACCTCGCGAAGCATTACGGCATCACGAACGTGAAGTTCAGCGGCAGCAACGACTGGCAGCGCGTGGACGGCGTGAAGAAGTTTTCGCGCGGCGGCATTCTCGCCCAGGCCACGACGCTCGCGAAACAATCCGGCGCGTCACGCACCAGCCCCATCCTGCGCGGCAACTGGGTGGCGGAAGTGCTCCTCGGCGACAAACTCCCGCGTCCACCCAAGGACGTACCGCAACTGCCCGAGGACGAGGCCACCGAGAAACTCACGATGCGTCAGCTCACCGAGAAGCACAGCAGCGACCCGAAGTGCTACGGCTGCCACCGCCGCATTGACGCGTTCGGCTTTTCCCTCGAAGCCTACGACGCCATCGGCCGCTTCCGCGATCACGACCTAGGCGGACGCCCTATCGACGCGCACGCGAAAGTCATGGACGGCGCGGAATTCGACGGCCTCGACGGCCTGCGCCAATACCTGCTCACGACGCGGCGCGATGCGTTCCTGAAACAATTCTGCCGCAAGCTCCTCGGCTACTCGCTTGGGCGCGGCGTGTTGCTCTCCGACGCGCCGTTGATTTCCGAGATGACTGAAGAACTAAAGCGGCACGACTACAAGTTTTCCGCCGCCGTCGAAACCATTGTCCGCAGCAGACAGTTCCGTGAAATTCGCGGTCGCGAAATGGCGTCCGAAGAGTAATCTGCGTCGCAACGTCCAAAACTGAACTGACTATGAGCAACCACACCTTCTCCCGTCGCACGTTTCTCCGCGGAGTCGGCGTCACCATGGCGCTGCCGTGGATGGAATCGCTCACCGTCTGGGGCGACACGCCGCCCGCCGGAGTCAAGCCCGCCAGCGAAGCGCCCGTGCGCCTGGCCGTGCTGTTTTCCGGCAACGGCTTTCACTCGAAGGAATGGTGGGCCAAGGGCGAAGGCAAGCAAATGGAACTGGGCAAGGTGCTCGCGCCGCTCACCGACTTTCGCGAGAAGATGCTGTTCGTCCGCGGCCTCTACAACGACGAGTCCACGAAGGGTAACATCCACAGCTCGCAGACGGGCAATCTGCTCTCCGGCGCACCACTGGCGTCCGGCGGCGAGATTCGGTCTGGCACGAGCATCGACCAGTTGATGGCGCAGACTTACGGACGTTCGACCAAGGTGCCGAGTCTCGTGTTG
>JANOAY010000582.1:0-7305 GCA_031411375.1 Pedosphaera sp.
ACTCACGATGCGGAGCAACTGATGCTCGGTCACGCCGAGGCCCGGACCGGTCACGTCGTTGTTGTCCTGCATCTCGATCCAGAATTCGACACGCGTGCCTTCGGCCAGCGGCGGCTGGAAGTCGCGGATGTTCCACTCGTAACGGTTCTTCAATTCCTTCACCGCATTCGTGCCGAGATCGAGTTCGATGGTCTTGATCTCGGCGTCCTCGGCTTCACCCACGCGGTAGCGCAGCCGCGCCAGCGCGATGCGGAAATCATCCGTCGCTTCAAAACCAATTGGCTGGATGGCCTGGCGCGTGACCAGTTCCTCGCGGCGGTCGGGATAAACAATTTTCACCTTCGGCGCGCGGTCGGGAATCACGTCAATGCGATAGACCGCCGCATCGCGCGACGCCATGCCGTCCGTGTCGAGCATCTCGACGGAGAAGCCGGTCAACCCCTTCGCGGGAGTAGCAAACTCGCCGCGCCACTCGCGCGGATTCTGCGCGCTGCCCTGCATCGGCACGTCATTGCTCAAGCCTGTGAGGTGCAGATGCGCCTTTTGCAAATCGCGCGTGGCGGTGACGGTGAGCGCCAGCCTGCTGCCCGCGAGCAACGTGAGGTCGCCCAGCGCGCGCTTCGTCTTCGGCAGCGCGGTGTAGGCGGGAAAAGTTTGCTCACACTCAATCGAGGCCGTGGTCGGACGCGGCACCACGCTGACGTGGTACGTCCGGCTCACACCGTCGTTCAGCCGGACCGTGTAATCGAAAGGTTGCTGCACATTCTCCAGTGCGCGTGCGAACTTTCCGTCCGCGTCCTTCTCCATCGGATACTCCAGCGTGCGTTTGCCGGAAGTCTTCACGATGAGTTGGCCCGTCGACGGCACCACGCCGCGCGCCCGCGCTTCGATGCGAATTGAATCGCCCAGTCCGATGCGCGTGTCGCCGGTCAGCACTTCCACGCGCGTGTGGCGCGGCACGAGTGTCGAGGAAAGGAAGGCGCGCTTGAGCAAATCCCGGCTCACCTCACCGCCGGACGTGAACGCGAACAAGCCCAGCGCCAGCACCGCCACCGCGCACGCCGAGACTTTTTTCAACTCTCGCGTCGGGATGATTTCCGTGAAGTCGAGCGGGGCCGCCAGTTCCTCCGTCTCCGCAATGGTCATGCGCGCGAGCGAGACCGCCGCGCCGGGCGGCAGCGCGCCGGGTCGCGAGAATTGAATCGAGGAGATGAGCCGCGAACGGAATTGCGGACGCGCCCGCTCGACGCGCAGCGCCAACGTGTCGTCATCCGGTCGATGGCGAATCGGCCGCACGACGAAACGCCAGACGATAAATCCAGTTACGCCCAGCGTGAGCACCAGCGTGACGGCGCGCGCCGCGAGCGGGAAATCCAGCCACCAGTCACAGAGCATCGCCGCCGCGAGCAGGATGATGAATGCGCCCACCGCCATGCCCGCGCCCATGCCCGCCGCCACGCCGACGTGCTTCTGGCGCACGCCCGCAAGCTTCGCCGCGAGCAACACGCTCGGGGCCAGGCGGGGTTCGGTGGTGGGCGGTTCTGTGTTCATCTTCAGTGGGTGAACATTTCGCGCGGTCTGTTTTGAATCCTGAAAGGATTCAGATAATCCAGCCCAGCGTTGCGTTGCCGAGACGCTACGCTGGGTTGCGTTCCCAAAAGGATCTTCAACCCTGAAAGGGTTGCATCGTGCCGCACACACCGATGATTCAACCCTTTCAGGGTTGAAACAATTTTCAACATCTCACCCAGGGTAGCGCGTCCCGCGCAACCCTGGGCTGGATGATGCAATCCTTTCAGGATTGGAAACGGTCGTGCCGAGATGCGGCGAACTAAAACGCCTTCAGGCCGCTTCAGCATCCGCCAGCCAGCCGTGTGAAACATCCCACACGTCGCTCCCTCACCACGTTGAAGCGGCCTGAAGGCCGCGCTCCGTGGCGCGTTGGGTTTGTTGGCACACGCTCTCATTTCAAATGCGATATCTTTCTCAGCACCCATTCGCCGGCCAGCACCAGCAGCATCAGGACGAAATACAGCGGCGAAGACCAGAGTTCCACTTCGAGCGGGGATTTCACGCGCTCGGTCTTCGCGGCGATGGTGTCGGGCAGCTTGAACAAATCTTCTTCGCGGAAGAACGCGCCGCGCGTTGTCGTTGCGAGGTCGCGCAGCATCGCTTCGTTCATCGCGGTTTCGCCGAACTCGAACTTCGGCTCCGTGACCGTGAAGTCGAGCGGCGTGTTCAAGTCCTGCTCCATGAAAAATTGATACTGGCCAGGCAGCGGCGCAATGAACTCGCCGCGATACAACCCCGGATGATCCGGCGCGGAACGCAAAATCACTTCCGTCTGTTTTCCGCCGCCGCGCAGCCCGAACACGCCTTTCACCGACGCGTCCTGCAACGGCTCCGCACCCGGCGTCTGCAAGCGTGCGAAGACCAGCACTCGTTCGCCGGTCACGTAGCTTTTCTTGTCCGTCGAGAGCCGCGTGCGTTTCGAGCCGCCGAGCACATGCAGCATCGCCATGCGCTGCGCGACCTGCCCCCAGAGCGTGGTGTAGTAAAGGTCGCCGACGTTCTTGCGCCAGCGCCAGGTGTTGTCCGTACCCACATACATGACCTGGCCCTGGCCGTAATGCTGCATCGCGACCACGGGCATTTTGCCGAAGCGCGATTCCTTGCCGGGATCAGGATCGACGAGCAGCACTTCCGCAGCAGGCTTCGGGCGTGAAACTTTCGCGACCCAATACACGGGCGGCAGTTGGTTCCACACTGCGGCGCTTTCTGCTTCGCGATCCGAGAGGCGCATCATCAGGTTCGCGCGCCCGGCGGCGGTGAGTTCGAGGCGCACGGGCTTGTCGGCCACGGGTTCCGTTGCGGTCAAAGCCACGCCGTCGAATTCCACCGGCAGCATTTTGTCGATCACGGTGCGGCGATAGGCGTGCGGAGAAAACTTTTTCCCCGCCAGCATCACGAACGAGCCGCCCAGTTCCGAGACGAAGTAGCTGACCGTTTCCAACTGATTCGGCGAGAGCTTGCGCGGATCAATATCGCCGAAAATCACGAGGTCATACTTGCCCATCTCCTCGCGTTGCGAAGGGAACTGATCAACGTAGGGCGAGTTGGTGCCGCGTGCGATGGCCGGGTCGGACTCGACGAGAAAACATTTCAACTCCACGCGCCGGTCGCGCATCAGCATGGCCTGCAAATAGCGGAACTCCCAGCGCGGCGACTGGTCGGCGAGCAGCACGCGGATTTTCGAGTCCACGACCTTGATGCGCTGCGTCGCGCTGTTGTTCTCCGCCACCGTCTCGTCCGCGCGCGGCTCAATGGACGCGGTGAGATCAAATTCGCCCTGCGTCAACGGCGTGAAGCCAAGTTCCACCACTTGCTCGCCGTCCGCGCCAAATTGAATCTCCTTCTCCGCCACGGTCGTGCTGTTGAGTTGCACCTTCACGCGAGCGGACTGGCCGCTCAGACCTTGCGAACGCACACGCACCGTCACGGCCACCTCGTCTTTGATGAACGTGACGTCGGGCGCAAAAATGTTCGCCACGATGATGTCGCGCGGCGAGGTGATGCCGACGCCGTAGATGTAGAGCGGCACGCCCTCGGCGCGCAGCATCATGGCGGCTTCGCGCGGCTGGGAGCCGCTGTTGTTCGCGCCGTCCGTGACGAGCACGACGCCCGCGAGCGGTTGGCCGCGCTTGCGATTGATCACCTCACGGATGGAATCGCCGATGGGCGTCAACGGGCTGGCAGGTGCGAGCTTTTCAATCCAAGTGTAGTCGTCAATTTTCCGCGAGACGTTGGTCTTCGTCTCCGGCTGCGGCAACTGCGCCACGCCTTGGCCGAAGGTGAACGGATCGAGATCGAAGTTCTTCTCCAGACGCGGCAGGAGATTGAGCCGGGGATTCTTCAGCGCACTCTTCACCAACTCGACGCGCGCGATCTGTTCGTTGTCCTTGCCGCGCATCGCGTCGAGCGGCTGGCCCAGACCCTCCGCCGGATCGAGGACGTTGCGCGCAAGCGCGGCGCGCTTCTGGTCCGCCGCGTCGAGGCGCGGGTCTTTGATGTTCATGCTCGTGGAGTCATCAATCAGCACGACGAGCGAACGGCGAATGCTGCCCTCGATGGTCAGTGCGAGAATCGGCCGCAGCAATAGCCCGAGCACGAGCGCGAAGAAGGCGAGGCGCAACGCGGTGAGCAGAACTTTGCGCGGACGCGACAGTGTCGCCGGAGCTTTTGCGTAGCTCCACCAAGTCAGCAGTCCGAACACGATGGCCGCGAAAACAACCCACGGCATCCCCACGCCGCCGCGAAACGCGAACGAGCTTTCGCGGATGGCGAGGGCGTCGTTGAGCGGAGCGCCGATGAGTCGTAAGAGCAGTTCAGTCATGCGTCATTTGCTCTTGCTGAACCACCACCCCAGCACCGTCTCCGCGCCCGCGATGAGCAGCGCGAGGAGGACGAGGGGCAGCCAGAACTCCGCGCCGCTGCGCGCTTGCAACATCTGATCGCGCAACGAGACGTTCGGCGCCCACTCGACCAAATGGGCGACGGAACTCAGGAGTTTCTTTTGCTCGGAGGAAAGCTCGTCGAGCGACGATTCGCCCGCGTCCGGCTGCGCGGCGAAACGCAACGCCCCGCGCGCGTCGCCCACGGCCACTTCGTAAATGCCGCTCAAGTCGGTGTGGTCGTATTGCAGCGTCGGCCAGCCGTTGACCATTTCGATGCGGCGCTGTTCCAGCAGCGCATCGGTGGCGCGCGGCTTGAAGATGCGCGCCTCCTGGTCGAGCAACTCGGACGCGAGGCGGCGCGTGAACTTCTGCCCGACGCGCACGTTCAAGCCTTCGTCCTGCCGTGCGATCATTGCGCCGAGCGTGCGGTGCAGCAGCGGCACGAAGGACGGACGCACGGGAAAATCATTCCACGCCGTGTCCGCCGTGCTGGCGAACATGACCACGCGACCGAGGCCGAAGGAGCGCTCGATGATGGCGGGTGAACCATGGCTGAATTTGGCGACGATTTGCGGCGGGCCGGCTTCATCGGAAGCACTGGAACCCGGCGCTCCATTCGTCAGCGGCACCAAATCATACGCGCGATAAAATCGCACCGACGACAGCCGCCCCGCGTTCGGATCATTCCAGAGCGCGACGATTTCGTGATCCAGTCCACGATCCTGCATCGTGAAAAAATCCACGTCCTGTTCCGCGTTGCCGCGCGTGGGGCCGAGCGTCGCGGGGAGCAGGCGAAGTTTGCCGGCCAACTGTTCGTTGTAGAACGCGGTGGTGATTTTATCGCCGAGGAAAACCATCAGTCCGCCGCCACGCCGGACGTATTGCTCCAAGTTTTTCGCCACGGGTTCGGCGAAGCTCGCCACGTTCGCCAGCACCACGGCGTCGAAGTCGTCGAGCCGTGCGGTGGCAAACTCCGGCGCGGCGAGGCGCGTGGTCTTGATGAAATAATTCGGTTGTTCGCCCGACGGCACCGGCACGAGCGCGTGACGGAGGAAGAAAGTTTCGCTGTCGCGCGGCTCGGTGCCGGGGTCGCCGTCCACAAGCAGCACGCGCACTTCCTTGATGGCGCGGACGGCGAGCGTGCGCCGGTCATCAGCGGGCAGACGATCCTCGGGGATGCGCGCGACGACGGAATGAAAGCCTTCCGCGCGCAGCTTGGCGAAGAGCGCGACGCTCTTGCTGCCGCCGGGCGGGAGCGAATCAATGGTGAACTCGTCGCTCGGCGGTTCGTTGTCGGCGCTGAGGCTGACGCGGATGTTGCTCACGGCTTCGCGCCCGAGGTTGCTGACGCGCGCCTCGAAGCGCACAGGCTGGTTCACCGGCACGAGTCCGCTGGCATTGCGCAAATCAGTCACGGCGAGATTGCGCTCCTCGTGTTCGCTCACGAGCACGATGTGGCTGCGCACATCGCGTTGCGAAGCTTCCAGCAGCTTCTGGATTTCCGTCATCTGCTTCCAGCCGGCGAGTTGGCCGTCGGTGATGAGGTAAATTTCTTTGCGGAGACCGAGGCGCGGCTTGAGCGTGTCGAGCGCGCGCTGGACGGATGGCAGCAAGTCGCTCGCGCGATCCGTAAGCGGCGCTTCGCGAATCGCCTTGCGCGCCAGATTGAGATCGAAGGTTGGCTCGGGGATGACACCGTTCGCGATGTCCGACGCGAGCAGCACCGCCGTCGCCGAGCCGGACGGCATCGTCTCCAGTGATTGTTCCGCCGCCTGCTTCGCCTTCTCGAAACGCGTCGCCGTGCCGTCGCTCATGCCCATGCTCGCGGAGTTGTCGAGGATGAGCACGGCCGTGACTTTCGATTGCCCGAGAAAATCAGCGCCGGAATTTTTGAACGCCGGTCGCGCCAACGCCAGCGCCAGCAGCACGAGCAGCAGGCAGCGCAGCGCGAGCAGAATCATGTCCTCGATGCGCATCCGCTTCTGATTTTTCTCCACGCTGGTCTGGATGAACCGCATCGCCGCCCACACGACCTTTTGGAATTTCCGCCGGTTGAGCAGGTGAATGATGATCGGGACGGAAACCGCCAGCAGGCCGAACAGAAGCAATGGATTCAGGAAGGCCATCAGCGGAAATTTTCTTGCTGAAGTCTGTTGACGGCCCACCACGCGGAAGTTCGGACCAAAGGTTCCAGCGCCATGTTGGTGCTGGCCGAAGCCAGGGCGGGCCAGACGATCTCGGGCATGGCGTTCAAACCTCCCAACGCAAACGCGGACATCTGAGCGACCTGGACATTGGTGTCGGAGAGGCGCGAGATCAGCGGCGGGACAGCGAGGCGGGCAATTTCCGCATGACGCTGCGGTTCACTGTATTCAAGGTATCGGTGGCCGCGGAAGGCGCAGTCATTCACGGCGGAAAGAGTAGCGGCACAGTGAAAGCGGATATTCCAATCCTCGTTCGTCAAACCTCTCACCAGCAGAGGCGTTCCAACCGGGGCCATCCATGTCAAAGCGTTGGCGGCCTGGACTGTCGTCTCCCGATTGGTCAGCAATTGTTCGAGCGTGGGCACCGCTTGCTCGCGCAGGCAGGCCAGCCCCAACCTCGCGTCCATGTCTGCTTCATCATATTGACGCAGTTCAAAAGGAAACCAGCGTTGGTGTCGCAGCCACGATCTCCACTCTGGCTCGTCCTTCTGAAGCTGAATCGCCCGCGTGAGGAAAGGCAAAGCATTCGTGCCCATGCTCTGAAGGGCCACGGCGGCTTCATTGGTCCCATCCCAAGCCTCTCGTGTCCCCAGTTCCGCCAGCCAGAATCGCAACAGCTGGCCCTGGTAGGAAGGTTCAGCGGCCCG
>JANOAY010000583.1:0-8617 GCA_031411375.1 Pedosphaera sp.
GCCGAAGGCCAGCCGCAGCAGGATTGAACGCGCTGCGGCTGGCCTTCGGCACAGCCGCACTCCAATTTCCCGTTGCCTTGCCTCGGTTCGCCCTCAGACTCGCCGCGTGAGCATTGAGGAAATCACCGCCGAGATTCGCGCCTTCCGCGACGCGCGCGATTGGAAACAATTTCACGGCCCGCGCGAAATGGCCGTGGGCATCACCGTCGAAGCCGCCGAATTGCTCGAGCACTTTAATTGGAAAACACCCGCGCAGTGTGACGAAATCATTGCCACCAGACGCGACCAAATCGCCGAGGAAATGGCCGACGTGGCGATCCTGCTCTTCGAGATGGCGGACAACTCCGGCGTGCATCTGCCCGCCGCCATCCGGGCCAAGCTGGCGAAAAACGCGGTGAATTATCCCGTGAGCAAGTCGCGCGGCTCGAACACGAAATACAGCGAACTTTGACATGACCGACGAGAATCCAGTTCCGGCATCGCCCGCCGTTCACAAGCGCCGCCCGCGCTACAGCGGCAAGAACCCGCGCCAGTTCAACGAGCGTTACAAGGAGCTGAACCCGGAACGCTACGGCGCGGACGTGGAGAAGATTCTCGCGTCCGGAAAGACGCCCGCCGGGATGCACCGCTCGATCATGGTCGCGGAGATTCTCGAAATGCTCGCGCCGAAGCCCGGCGAGATCGCGGTGGACGGCACGCTCGGATACGGCGGTCACGCGCGTGAAATCCTCACGCGCATCACGCCGGGCGGACGGCTGCTGGGGCTGGATGTGGATCCGCTCGAGTTGCCGCGCACTGAGGATCGATTGCGCGCGGCGGGTTTCGGGCCGGAATGTTTCACCGCGCACCGCAGCAACTTCGCCGGTCTGCCGCAGGTGTTGATGAAAGAGAATCTCGCGGGTGCGGACATGATTCTCGCCGACCTTGGCGTGTCCTCGATGCAACTCGATGATCCGGCGCGCGGTTTCACTTTCAAAGGCACCGGCCCGCTCGACATGCGGATGAATCCGACGCGCGGCGAATCGGCGGCGCAACTTCTCGCCCGCATCGCGGAAGAAAAGCTGGTGCTGCTGCTCGAGGAAAATGCCGACGAACCGCACGCGCGCATCCTCGCCCGCGCGCTCCAAAAAAAGCCGGTGCCCACCACGGAGGTGCTGGTGCGAATCATCCATGACACGCTCAAGGCGTCCTTCACCATTCTCCCGGCGGGCGAAATCGAAACGTCCATCCGCCGCGTGTTTCAGGCGCTGCGCATTGCGGTGAACGACGAGTTTTCCGCGCTCGACACGTTTCTGCGCAATCTGCCGGCGTGCCTCAAACCCGGCGGACGCGTGGCCGTGCTCACGTTTCATTCCGGCGAAGACCGGCGCGTGAAAAAGGCGTTTCAAGCGGGCGAACGCGACGGGCTTTACGCTGCGGTGTCGGATGAAGTCACTCGCGCCTCCGCCGACGAACTGCGCGCCAACCCGCGCGCGTCCTCGGCGAAGTTGCGCTGGGCGGTGCGCAGCTAGCCCATTCCTAAGTCTTCAACGAAACGGTCGTCTTCGGAAAACTCATCGACGGCCAGTTGATCGCGAATGATGTCCCGCACATGGCGGGCGATTTCATCGCGAGGGTAGTTCCGTTCTTCAAGCCGCGAAGATTTCAAAGGCGGCAGGCCTCGGAGTTCCCGTCACCAGCCATTGGTTGGAGGCGGTTCGGGTTCTGAGAAGAACAAGCCTTTTGATTGCTGCGCAACCAGCCAGTCGATGACATGGCGTGGTGTCACCATCTGTTCCGCCTCTTTGTCTGGAACACGGACGCCGAAGGCTTCTTCAAACGCCATCACCAGTTCCACGCCGTCCATACCCATACGTCACCTCGGTTGAGTTTGCTTTGACCAGTCATTCGCCGAGCGCCGCAAATACTCGGTGCGCTCGAAGCCGTGGCGTTCGTAGAGCGGGTGGGCGTCGCGGGTGCGCAGGCATTGGTTCACGGTTTGCAGGTCGGGATGGGTCAGCATCATTTCCACCATCCACTTGCCGAGCCCGTGACCGCGCTGTTCGGGCGCGATGATGACGTCGCAGAAATAGGTGAAGGTGGAAAAATCCGTGACCGCGCGGGCGAAGCCAACTTGCTCGCCGCCGTGAAAAAGGCCGAAGCAGACGGAGTGCTCGACGCATTTTGCCAGCAGCTCCGGCGAACGCCCCGCCGCCCAATACGTGGTGTCGAGCAGCGCCTTCACCACGCGCAGATCGAGCCGTGATTTGTCATCGCTCAATTCGTAGCCGTCGCGCTGCCAGTGCATAGGCGTGGGATACACGAATTGTTCCGCACTCGCCAGCGTGGGCGGCGCGCCGCCTGGAGAGAACGCGCCGCCGGCTTCGGAGTGTTGACAGAGAACTTGGTCGCGGACGGGCGGTGCTGTATGCAAACGCCATGACTTTGATCGAGGAAAACATTCTCGCCGCGCTGCTGGAACTGGAGCGCGCGGTCGAGTCCATGCCGCGCGCGAATCCGAAACCGAATTTGCTCCCGATGTTCGCGCGCCTGGACGAATTGACGGGCACCCTGCCGAAGGATGCCGACCCGCTGCTGCTGCATTACCTGCACAAGAAGAGCTACCAGAAGGCGCGGTTGTTCCTGCAAGGACACGACGCGGAAAACCAGCAGGGCAACTGCCGGCATGTGGACACGCAAGGGCGCGCGTGGGAGCCGCCGCAACGTGCCGCCAGCGTCACGCCGGCCAGGGACGGGGGCGGGACGGCCCCGGCACGCTAATGCTCGACGATACCATCGCCGCCATTGCCACGCCGCTCGGCGAGGGCGCGCTTGCCGTCATCCGGCTTTCGGGTGAGCAAGCGTTGGCCATCGCGGACAAGGTTTTCATCCCGCGTGGCCAGTCTTCGCAGAAAACTTCGCACGCGCCGACGCACACGATTCATTACGGCCACATCGTCCTCAGCGGGAAAGTGATTGATGAAGTGCTGGTGGCGGTGATGCGCGCGCCGCGCACGTTCACGCGGGAGGATTGCGTGGAAATTACCTGTCACGGCGGCGTGCTGGCGGCGAAGTCGGTGCTCGATTCCGTGCTGACCAGCGGCGCGCGACTCGCGGAGCCGGGTGAATTCACACGCCGTGCTTTTCTGAATGGCCGCATTGATCTGACACAGGCTGAGGCCGTCGCGGACTTGATCGCCGCGCGCACCGAACTCGCGCTCTCCGCCGCCAACGAGCAGCTCGCCGGAAAACTTTCCCAGCGCATCAACGAGGTGCGCGACCAGATGATGCTTACGCTGGCGCATATCGAGGCGCACATTGATTTTCCCGATGAGGACATCGCGCCCGACACCCAGGCGCAACTGCTCGGGCGGCTTCAGCGCGCGGTGGATTTCATGGACGAGCTGCTGCGCACGGCGAACGAAGGCCAGGTGCTCCGGCGTGGCGTGCGCGCGGCCATCGTCGGGCGGCCGAATGCCGGCAAGTCGAGTTTGCTCAATCAACTGCTCGGGCACGACCGCGCCATCGTCTCGGCGATTCCCGGCACGACGCGCGACACGATTGAGGAGACGGCGAACGTGCGCGGCATTCCTGTGGTGTTCATTGACACGGCGGGTTTGCGCGAGGGGACGGATGAAATTGAAATCGAAGGCATCAAGCGCAGCCGCACCAGCCTCGAACGTGCGGAGTTGATCCTGCATGTGCTGGACAGTTCGGAGCCGATGACGGAGGCGGATGAAAATAATCTGCGCGAGTTCGCGGGGAAGAAGCGGATTGTGGTGCGGAACAAAATTGACCTGGTGGTTTCGGTCGCGCTGCGAACGGAGACGCCTCGCAGCGCGAGGCTCGCCGCCTCGGTTCCCGACGCGATTGGCGTGAGCTGCACGACTGGCGAAGGGCTGGAAGAACTCAAGGACGCCATCAAAGCCCTCGTCTGGTCCGGCGAGATTCGCGCCGACATGCTGCAGGTGATGATCAACTCGCGCCATCAGGACGCGCTGCGCCGCGCGCGCGAGGCCACGGCGAACACCATCGCCGCCTTCGCCGCCGGTCACGGCTTGGAAATCGCCGCGATGGAACTGCGCCTGGCCGTGAACGCCATCGGTGAAGTCGTGGGCAAGACCACGACGGAAGATTTGCTCGATGCGATCTTCAGCCAGTTCTGCCTCGGGAAGTGAAGAAGCTCGCGGGCCGGGTTGCGGATCTCCCATCATCAGCCCGCCATGCTCATCATCCGGCTGTTCACCTCCATTGCGGCGCCGCCGGAGCGAGTCTTCGATCTGGCGCGCAGCATTGACGCGCATCAGCAGTCCGCCGAGGGGACGCACGAGCGGGCCGTGGCCGGCGTGACGAGCGGATTGATCGGTCTGGGCGACGAGGTCACTTGGGAAGCCCGCCACTTCGGCGTGAAACAGCGGTTGACCGTGCGCATCACCGGCTTCGAGCGTCCCGCGCGATTTCAGGACATCATGGTCGCCGGCGCTTTCAAGAGCATGAAGCACGACCACGAGTTCATCGCCCAGCCGCCAGGAACGCTGATGGTGGACCGGTTCGAGTTCGAGTCGCCCTTCGGTCTGCTGGGGCGCATGGCGGACCGGCTTTTTCTTTTTGGATACATGCGGCGTTTTCTGGTGCGACGGAATCAGGTCTTGAAAGCGCTGGCCGAGTCGGAGGATTGGAAAAGGTATGTGGCGGGGGCGTGAATGTGGGCGGGAGGAGCGGGGCCACATGACTCAGGCAAGTGCGGCGGGGAACGGAACTTTGAACTTTGAACCATGAACAGTTGAACTTTGAACGAGGAAGCCTCAGACGGCGGTGAGCCTCCCCGTTCAAAGTTCCCCTCTTTCAGCTTTTATCCCTCACCTCACCCGCCCCAATCCCACCGCTTGCCCTTGCGGAACTGTTTCACGAAGGCGGAGGTGCTCAGACCGTTGAGCACGTAGCTGTGCTCGTCCTTCGACCAACTGGCCGTGCGCGAGGAGCCGCTGCGATCGGTCTCCGGCGTTTCGGTGGGCGCGTCGGGAAAAAGCGTGCGGTCGGCGATGACGAGGTGCAGGTGCTTGCCCTCGGGGCTAAAGCAGACGACCGGCACCTTCTGCCCGCGCCACGCCACAAGGGTGCAGCCGCGCACCTTGGACTGGGCGAGCACGGGCGGCACCGCGAAATTGGTGGCCACGCCCTGCGCGGCGAGGAAGGCGCGCACTTCGTTCAAGTTCGCCGCCGGAGCCTGCACATGCGGGTCCGCGCCCCACGAGGCCGAGCTCATCTCCTGCCGGAACTCGGCGAAGGTCGGGGGCCGCTGGCTCGCCCACAACGCGGCCACGCTCAGCGCAATGAGCACGGCCGCCGCTGCCGCCATCTGCCGCGCGCTCAGGTGCGGATTCCACCACGGCGCGGGCCGGATGATTTTGCGCCGGGCGAGAATGGTGTCACGCAAGTCCACGGGCGCAGGGACGCGCGCGAGTTCGGCGCGCACGGACTGATCGAAGGCGAGCGAGGCGGCGAGCCACGCGCTCAGTTCACGGTCACGCCGCGCCAGCGCCAGCGCCTCGGCGAACAGCGGGTCTTTCTCGTCGTCCCTGCCGTGGCGGTAGGCGGACAGGATTTCCTTGGCTTCTTCGGGAGTCATACTCGGGCCTCGTTGTCCGCATCGTTCACGGCGTCGGTCATTTTCGTCCGCAGCATGTCTTTGCCGCGCGCGAGCCGGGACATCACGGTGCCGATGGGGACGCCGAGGATGTCCGCGATCTCCTTGTACGAATGATCATTCATGTAAAACAGGACGAGCGTGGAGCGGAACGGCTCCTCCATTCCGTGCAAGGCGGCGACGACGGCGTTCGCGTCCGCGCTGATTTCCGCGCGGGGCATTTCCACAATCTTGTCGTCGAAAGTTTCATCCAGCTCCGCGTGCGGGAAGCGCGTGTCGTGGCGCCTCTGCTGGAGGAAGTCGCGGTAGAGCGTGGTGAAGAGCCAGGACTTGGCCTTCGACTGATCGCGGAGCGCGCCGGCCTTCTCGCCAAAGCGCTCGAAGGCGCGCTGGGTGAGGTCAGCGGCATCGGCCTCGCTGCGGCTCAGGCCGAGCGCGAAGCGGTAGAGCGGCTCGTAATAAGCAGTCACAACAGTCGCAAACGCTGTGTCGTCAGACGGCATACGGCGGTGCGGCGGAGCTGTTCAGTTTCCTGTTCAATCTGTTCGCACACTAATCGTCATGTCGTCGGCAAGCACGGCAAAATTTCCGGCAGGCTGGGGACGAACCGGAGTCATGGTTGATCCGGGAGCGCCAGTGCGTTCGTTGCGAACGCTGCTTCCGGGCCATGCCACTGACACCATTTGTTCAGACTCGTTAAACCCAACAAATCCGAGCGGCGCCTGCGGCGGCTCCTCCACCGGCCTGCCATAGGTGGGATGCGCGGGTGAGGAAGAATATTCCCGGAGGCAAAATCTCCACCGAACTTTGGACTTTGAAGTTTGTTCTCCGTACCCTCCCGCGCGTGCCCAGTCTGTTGGAACGAATCGAAGCGAACGCCGAAGCCCGTCTGACCTTGCCCGCCGGGCGCAGACCGACGGAGGAGCTGGCGCGCTATCGCAATTTTCTCAAGGTCGAGTCGCACCGCCTCCGCATCCTGCATCGCGCCGGCGGCAGCGGGCGCGAGGTCTGCCGCGCGCGCTCGGCCATTCAGGATTTGCTGCTGCAATACATTCTCCAAGCCACGCGCACCGCCACGCCCGCGCTCGCCGAAGCCAATCTTCCGCCGCTCGCCATCGTGGCCATCGGCGGCTACGGACGCGGCGAATTGAACCCGTACAGCGACATTGATTTCATGTTCCTGCACAACGGCGAACTCGTCACCGGCGGACGCCCCAAGCCCACCATGAGCGCCATCGTGGACGGCCTGCTCTACCCGCTCTGGGACATCGGACTGAAGGTCGGCCATTCCGTCCGCAGCATCACGGACGCAATCCAAGTTGCGAACGAGGACATGCAGTCCAAGACCTCGCTCATCGAGGCGCGGCTCATCACGGGCAACTCCGAGCTGTTCAAAATTTTCCAGAGGCAGCTCGTGGAGAAATGCGTGGCCGGCCACGAGGACGAATACATCGGGATGCGCGTGAAGGATCAGGCCGCGCGCCACTCGAAGTACGGCAACTCCGCAACCATGCAGGAGCCGAACATCAAGAACGGCTGCGGCGGCCTGCGCGATTTCCAGAACATGATCTGGATGACGTTCTTCAAATACCGCACGCGCACCACGGCGGAGATGGTGAAGCAGGAACTCATCAGCGCGGCGGAGTCCCGGCAGCTCGACGCCGCGTATGATTACCTCCTGCGCGCGCGGAACGAACTTCATTACCACTCCGAACGCGCCGTGGACGTGCTCACGAAAAGCGCGCAGCCCGCAGTGGCCAATCAGCTCGGCTACAAGAATCCTTCGCCGAGCAAGCGGCTGGAGGCGTTCATGGGCGACTTCTATTCGCACTCGCGGAACATTTACCTCATCACGCGCACGGTGGAGCAGCGGCTGGCCTTGCGCCCCAAGCCGGCGGCGCTGCCGGGGCTTCGACGCATCCTGCCGTTCGGCAAGGAGAAGGAGAAAGACCCGGTGGTGGACGGCTTCAAGTTCGTTGATGGAGAAATTCACGCCGCCGTGCCGCGCGTCTTCCGAGACAAACCCGAGCGGCTGATGCGCGTCTTCCTCTACGCGCAGCAACGCGGCCTGAAGCTGCATCCCGATCTCGCGCAAGTCATCCGCCAGGAACTGCGGCTCGTGGACAAAGCCTTCCGCCATGACGAGCATGTCCGCGCCACCTTCCTGGAAATTCTCAACTCGCGCGGCAACGTCGCCCGCATCTTGCGCGCGATGCACGAGGTGGATTTTCTCGGCAAATACATTCCCGAGTTTGGCCGCCTCACCTCGCTCGTGCAGCACGAGTTCTATCATCAATACACGACCGACGAGCACACGCTGGTCTGCCTGGAGAAGCTCGATGCGGTGTGGGAGGCGCAGACACCGCCGTTCAGCAACTACGCGCAGATGTTCCGCGAAGTGGAGCGCCCGTTCGTGCTCTACCTCGCGCAGCTGCTGCACGACGCGGGCAAGGCCGACCACACCGGCAAGCACAGCGAAGTCGGCGGACGCCTGGCCCAGCGTGTTGCGAAACGGCTCGACCTCGATGGTGCCACGACGCACAACCTCCGCCTGCTCATCGAGAATCATCTCGTGATGGCGACTACGTCGCAGCGTCGCGATCTCGAGGACGAGAATGTCGTGCGTCCGTTCGCCGCGCTGATGCAGTCGCCGGAGAACTTGCGGATGCTCACGCTGCACACGCTGGCCGACTCGCTCGGCACCAGCGACCAGCTTTGGAACAGCTTCAAGGATTCGCTGCTGCTTACGCTCTTCCGCAAGACTTACGACGTGATGATCGCCGGCACGATGTTCGTCCGCGCGGAGAAGCGGGAGCGTGAATTGTTGGAGGAAGAAATCGCCGAAAACCTGCCGCGCACGTTCGGCGCGGACGAATTGCACGCGCACTTCGAGCATCTGCCCGCGCGCTATTTCCAACTGCACAACGCGCGCGAGATCGCCGCCGACCTCAGCCTCACGCACCGCTTCATGCACCTCCAGATCACCGAGGA
>JANOAY010000584.1:0-5170 GCA_031411375.1 Pedosphaera sp.
CCGCCGCGATGCTCGGAGTCGAGCGGCGCGGCATAGACATTGAGAAAGCGCGGGCGCGGGTAATGAATCTCGAACTCATGCCGGGCCACGCGCTGGCCTCCGGCGCGGTCCATCGCGGCCACCCGCTCCCAATCCAGCTCGGGCAGGAAACGCGAGATGAGCTGACCCTCTGCCGCCTCGGGCAACCCGAGCAGGCGCGTCGCGGCGTCATTGAAGTAGGCGACGCGCCCCTCGTCATCCACCACTAGCACGCCGTCTTCGATGGTGTTGAACAGCGTCTCCAGAAACGCGTGCTCGTGCGCGAGGCGTTCGACGACAGTTTGCAGTCCTTCCTTGTCGAGACGCGGAAGGCGACCGAGCACGCGATCAAGGAAATTAGACTTACCAGCCACGGGTGAATGACGAATGACGAATGACGAATGACGAATGGGACTGGTAGGGCGTCGTCGCTCCGCGCGCGCCGGGCCACAACTCGACGAAACGCGCACGAACTCCTGACGCCTCACCCCGGCGCGCTGAGGACAGCGACGCCCTACCCGCGCCAAGATCTGCCACACGCCATTCGTCATTCGTCATTCTCAAAACCATTTGCGCCTTCTGAAATACAGCCACGTTGCGACGGTTGAGACGGCCATCACGATGCCGGCGATCAGGTAGCCGTGCGCCCATTCCAGCTCCGGCATGCCCTTGAAGTTCATGCCGTACCAGGTGCCAATCATCATCATCGGCGTGGTGATGGCGGTGATGATGGTGAGGAACTTCACCACCTCGCCGGTCTGGTTCGACGACATGTTCAAATAAATCTGGAGAATGCCCGTGAGCGAGTCCGCGTAGCTCTGCGCCATTTCCGAAATGTGATAGAGCGCGTCGTACACGTTCCGGTAGTAGGGCACGAGATGCGGGCGGATGAGTTTGAACTCACCGCGCGCGAACCGCGCCAGCACCTCGCTCTGCGGACCGATGATGCGGCGCAGGTGGAAGACTTCCTTCTTCACGCCGAGAATGCGGTTCAAAGTTTCCTTGCTCGGATGCGCGAGCGCCGCCGCCTCGATCTCGCCGATCTCGATGGAAAGTTCTTCGAGCGCGGGTTTGTAATTCTCGACCAGCGTATCGAGCAGTTTTTGCGCGACGCGATCCGGCGCGCGGGCCACGCCGAGCGTACCTTTCACGCACATGTCCTCGACCTGCGTGATCGCGCGCAGCGGCACGGTGTGGTAGGTGACGAGAAAGTTCTTCCCGAGAAAGAAGTTCAGTTCGCTGGTCGCGAACACGCCGTCCTTGCGGCTGTAGTCCACGCCGTGAATGACCATGAAAAGATACGGGGAGAACTTGTCCTCATCCTTCGGCGAATATTCTTCCACCTTGGGCGACTGGCTTTCATTGATGCAGTCCTCGACCGAGAGCGGGTGGAAATGAAAGATCCCTTCGAGGATGAACTTCGCGTCTTCCATCGTGGGATTCTCCAGATCGATCCAGAGGAAGAGGTTGGTATCGCTGAGCAGCGTGGGCATCAGGAACCGCTGCAAGTCCGTGCTGTGCAGCTTGCCCTGGGTCGTGAAAGCAAATGAGCGAATCATGCGTTGCGAGCCGCGGCCACGCCGACGACGGGCGAAGGTTAGGCGCGGGGGAGAAGCTGAAGCAAGCGAGCAAGCAGAGACGAAGAGGGCTGTGAACAACCAACCGCGCGTCGGGAACTGTCTTCAATCCTGAAAGGATTGAAATCATCCAGCCCAGGGTTGCGCCGCCGAGGCGCTACCTTGGGTTCACGTATCAATTCCCGCCAGTGATTCAACCCTTCAGGGTTGATGCTCCATCACACCAACGACCCAACGTAGCGTCTCGGCGGCGCAACGCTGGGCTGGATTATCCGAATCCTTTCAGGATTCAAAGACGGGCGGCGAAGGGTTGCGAACGAAATCAAAGTCTGCATGTCACGCCCCGCTAGGCCGCGTGTCCGCCGCGATACACGCGCGGCACGCGATACGTGATGCCGGTCAGAATTTCCCACGGCACCGTGCCGCACCACGCCGCGAGTTCCGTGGCCGTAATTTCCTCGCGGCCCTGCCGGCCAATCAGCACCGCCTCATCGCCCGCCCTCACCCGCTTCAGCCGTGAAATATCCACCAGCGTCTGGTCCATCGTCACGCGCCCCAGCACGCGGCAGCGCTGGTCGTGCAGCAAAACTTCGGCGCGATTGCTGGCCGCGCGCGGATAGCCGTCGCCATAGCCCGCCGTGAGTGTCGCAATGCGCATTTTTCGCGGCGCAACAAACATGCCGCCGTAGCTCAAGGATGTGCCGCGCGGAATCTCCTTCACCAAGCTCACGCGGCATTTCAGAGCGAGCGCGGCGTGCAGATGAGCATCAGAAAGTTTGTTCAACCGCCTGCGCCCCGGCGGCATGATGCCATACACGAGCAACCCCGGACGCACCACGTTGCCCTCACCCGCTGGCTCGTGCAGCAAGGCCGCGCTGTTCTGCGCGTGAATGAGCGGGGGCAAAATCTCCTGAACACGCAACGCCTCAATCACCGAATCAAACCGCCGCCGCTGCTCACGGGAAAATTTGGCGTCGTCCTCGGCGGAAGCGAAGTGCGTGTAAAGTCCGGCCACCGACAGATGGCGCAGCGACTTCATCCGCCTCACCAAATCCACCGCGTCCGCCACCGCCACGCCAAGCCGCCCCATGCCCGTGTCCACCTTCACTTGCACGTCCGCGATCTTTTTCTGTCGCGCCGCCGCCGCATTAAACGCCCGCGCTTCGGCGAGCGAGGAAATCGTCGGCATCACGCCGTCGCGCACGGCGAGATCCACTTCCTGCGGCAGACACGCGCCGAGCATCAGCACGGGCCAACCGCGCCCCACACTGCGGATGGCTTGGGCTTCCACCAGATTCGCGACGCCGAAAATATCTGTCCCGCTCTGCATGAGCAGCGCGGCGATTTGCTTGAGGCCGTGGCCGTAGGCGTCCGCCTTGACCACGGTGATGATTTTTTTCTGCGGCCCGACGCAATGCCGAATCCACGCGAGATTCCCGCGCAGCGCGGCGAGATCAATTTCCGCCCAACAGCGATAGGCGCTGGCCGAGGTCACTTCCGCTCCACGTAATAGACGGTGCGGTCCGGCCCTTTGATGCCCGCCGCGCCGAGCGCGCCCGGCCCTTTGGCGATCAAGTCGCTCATCAGCCCGTTGTAGTCGGCCGTCTTGCACCAGGCGCGGAGTTCAATCTGCGTGCCGTTATCTATGAACTTGGTGTTCGCGACGGTGGCGGCAGGGTCTTTCAACACCCGCTCATCGGCGTTCGCCAAGTTTAACAAAGCCGTGTGCGCGACCGCCAAATCCTGCCCCGCGCCCACGCCGAACTGAAGATCCGCGCGCCGCGTCGGGTTGCCGGTGATGTTCGTGATCACGCCCGCCATCAGCGCGCTGTTCGGCACCAGGACGCGCTTGTTGTCCGCCGTGTTGATCGTGGTCGAGAAAATCTGCACCTCCTCGACGACGCCTTCCACGCCCGCGCCATTGATCATGTCGCCCGCCTTGAACGGACGGAAGACCACGATGAGAAAACCCGCCGCGAAGTTCGACAGCCCGCCTTGCAACGCGAGGCCGATGGCGAGACCCGCCGCCGCGACGACCGCCGCAAAGGTTTTCGTGTCCACGCCGAGTTGGCCGAGCGCGGTGATGATCACGAACGTCATGATCAGAATGTGAACGAGGTTCCCGACGAAGCCGCCGATGGTCGCATCAATGTTTCTCTTCGCGAACATCTTGCGCACCAGCCCGCGCATGAACCCGGCGAGGATGTAGCCGATGATGAAAATGATGGCTGCACCGAGGATGTTCACGCCCCAGGCCGCGACTTGCGGCGGCAGGCCGGTGGCCTCTTCAAAACGGTCCGCCCATTTCATGGGAATGATTTTGGCGACTCCGTTGGTCGCGACGGCGCCGGCTTGGGCGAGGAAAAAGTTCATAAGCATGTTCAGGTTCTCAACGGCGGGCGTTGCTGTACCAACCGCGCCGGTTGGTGGCAACCCTGTTCACGCGCCGGCGGCGGCTCCCGTTTGCGGGCTGTAGGAGCGCGGCCAGCAGGACTTGTCACGACCCGCATCGTTCGCCGCCCGCCATTGGCATCCTGAAAAGATGCCACGACGGACACCGGACCCGGTTGCGGAACACAGCACTCCGACGTCCTTTTCCATCGCACCCAGGGTGCATCTCGACACGGTTCTTAAACCCGGCGCTTCTGACTCCGAGGGAGGAGAGGTATCCCGCCGTTTTGTGGCGCGCCGCTCAGTTCGTCGCCGGGGCCACGACACGGTAGTAGCGGTCGCTCACGGAGTTGGTCAGGCTGCTGGCGGAGTTGGTCGCGCCTTGGTCCGGGACGTGGACGAGCCGGTTCGAGGGCAGTGCCGGCACGTCGCCCACTTTCTTCCAGTTGGAATCCACTTTTTTGCGGTACTCCACGGTGTAGGTCGCGTTCGAGTAGGCGAAGAAAGTAACCAAGGCCGGCTCTTCGTTGTCCGGCGAAGGCGTCACGCCCAGGATGCGCAGCACGCTGAGCGCGTTGGTCGGATTGGTGCCGGCCACGTACTCGGCCAGGTTGCTGGTCGTGTCGTTGTCGGGATCGAGCGCGGCGTCCGCCGAGTTCGTGGGATTGAAGCCGTATTGAATTTCCCACGAATCCGGAATGCCGTCGCCGTCGGAATCCGCGAAGGCGGAACTCGTCGGCGTGCCCGCCGTGGGATTGGCTGCGGCCCAGTTGATGGGATCATTGCCAAAGGCCAGGGAACTCCGGCGCTGCAAGGACGCGCCGCCAATCGCGCTCGGCCAGTATTGCACCGGGTCACCTTGATAGTTGGCCCCATAGTTCACCTTGTCCACGCGGATGAACGGCACGTAGCCCGCATCAGGATGCGGCGGCAACTGCACCGGGTCCGGCTTATACAGTTCGATGCTGTCGCCGCTGTCATTCAGCCGCCCTTCCCACGGCCCGAAGATGGGTATGTTGTTCGAGACCTGAAAGCGGTTGCGGAAGGTCGCGAGCGCGGCGGTGTTGGTGTACGGGTTGAAGCCCACCACGAGGCAGAAGGAGTTGGGCGCGAGATTTGTCAGCGGAAAGACAAAGCTCACGGCCTTTTGCAGTTTCCAGTGGTTGGTCGGGTAGGCCGGGTCA
>JANOAY010000585.1:0-3454 GCA_031411375.1 Pedosphaera sp.
ACTCGGCGGTGAAATTAAATCCGGCGCGGTAGCTGATGCCGAACCGGTTCTTGTCCGGCGCGGCGGGCGCGTCGAGTTTCATGCCCGTGTCCGCCGCGAGCAGCGGCAGCGCCGGCGTGAAGGCCAGAGCGGCGAGGGCCAGAGTGCGAGTGACGTTTGCACGTTTCATAAATTTCTAACTCCTGGCGCCGC
Organism: Pedosphaera sp.; assembly: GCA_031411375.1. Taxonomy (GTDB): domain Bacteria; phylum Verrucomicrobiota; class Verrucomicrobiia; order Limisphaerales; family SIBH01; genus JANNGC01. Next base: position 193 of record JANOAY010000585.1, read on the forward strand.
GTTCATGCGGCGCGTTGTAAAACGCGATTCCCTTCTGATGGGTCGCGCCGGATTTAGCGGCAGATTGCCCGGCTGAATCAATAGCCATGTGCGGGCGAGGCAGGAAATGTTGACCACGGAAGACGCCGAAAACACGGAAGGGGAAAACGAAACACACTTCCGACCGGCACCAGTTGTTCCAACGCCTGTCTTCCTTCCGTGTTTTCGGTGTCTTCCGTGGTTCATCTTTTTTCCCTGTTCCATCACGGCACCAGCAGCACGCGGAAGAAGCGGTGCGCCACGCCGCCTTGCGCCGATGCGACCACTCCACCCGTGCCGGCGATGGGCACCGGTTGCGTCGTCCAGCGGATCAAATCCTCCGAGCTTTGCACGAAGTAGAAACGGCCGCTCTGCGTGGTGAATTGAATCTCAAAGCCTTCGCCCGCGTGGCGGATGTCGGTGATGCGCGGCACGACCGTCGGCGTGCTGAACGGCCGCGGTGTCGCCACGAGCGTCGGGTTCGGAGTGGTGCGCGGGTTCGGCACGTAATACTGCACGGTGATGATGGTCGAGCCGCCCGGCGGCACGGACACAAGCTTGTCGAGATACGGCACGCCCGCGTTGGTGCCCGTGGGATTCCACACGCGGTTGGTGCTGTCGAGATTCTGCACGAAGAGCCGGACGCCATTCGCCCACGTCTCGGAGGTGCGGTTCGACACCGTGACGAACTGCTCGAACAAACCGTTCTGGTGATTCAACAGAATCGGCCCGCTCGCGCTGACGAAATTCGTAATCACGTCAATGCTCACCACGGCGGAAGTCGCGGAGAGTCCGAAGTTGTCCGTGGCGATGGCGCGGAACTGGTAGCTGCCCGGCACGGCGTTGCTCATCACGTAGTAGAAGGGCGCCTCGGCCACACTGAGGAAGTTCGTGCCGTTCACGAGGAACTGCACGTTCGTGACCGTGCCGTCCGGATCGCTCGGGCTGGAGATGACGCTGAACGTCGCGGGGAAGAGCAGCGCCGTGCCGTTCGCGGGCGACACGATGCTGACCGACGGCGGGCTGTTCACGACGATGGCGAAAATAATTTCCGCCGACGTGTCCACGCCGCCATTGGCCGTGCCGCCGTTGTCCTGCAATCGCACGCGCACGTTCGCCGTGCCGTAGGCATTCGCGGCGGGCGTGTAAGTGAGCGTGCCGTTCGGCGCGATGACGGGCGGCGCGGAGAACAGCGCGGCGTTGTCGTTCGACACGAGGAACGCGAGCGTCTGCGCAGATTCATTCGTCGGCCCGGCGCTGAGGTCCGAGGCCCAGGTCACGGACTGCGCGGGCGCGTTCATGTTCACGCGCTGGCTGCCGGCGTTCGAGAAGCTCGGCACGTCATTCACCGGCGTCACTGTTATGTTCACCACCGCAGGCGCGGAACTCGTCAGGCCGTCGCTCGCCAAGTAGGTGAAGCTGTCGGGGCCGAAGTAATTCGCGGCTGGCGCGTAGGTGAAGGAGCCGTTGGCGTTCAAGATCAGTGCGCCGTGCGCGGTGGTGGTCACGGGCACGGCGGTCAAGGGATCGCCGTCCACATCACCGTCATTGCCAAGGACGCCAGGGACGGAAATGTTCAGCGTGGCGTCCTCGAGCAGCGAGTAGCTGTCGCCGAGCACGCCGGTCGTTGGCGGGTCATTCACCGGAATCACTGTGATCGTCACCGTCGCCACGCCGCTCGTGAGTGCGCCATCCGTGGCGCGATACGTGAAGGTGTCCACGCCGGTGTAGTTCAAGCTCGGCGTGTAAGTAAACGCGCCGTTGTCGCTCAAATTCAATGTGCCGTGTTGCACGCCGGTCAGGAGCACCGCTGCCAACAAGTCGCCGTCCACATCGGAGTCGTTGGCCAGAACACCAGGGACGGAAATCGTGAGTGTCATGTCTTCATTGATGGAGTAGCTGTCATCGAGCGCCACCGGCGTGTCGTTCAACGGCAGCACCGTGATCGTGACCGTCGCCAAGTCGCTCGTGAGCTGCGAGTCGCTGGCGTGGTAGGTGAACGTGACTGCGCCGGTGAAGTTCAAACTCGGCGTGAACGTGAATGAGCCGTTCGTGTTGAAGTTCAGCGTGCCGCTCGCGGGGTTGCTCAGGAGAATGGCCGTGAGCGGATTGCCATCCACGTCGGAGTCATTGCCGAGAACGCCCGGGATGGAAACGGTCAGCACCGCATCCTCGTTCACCGAGTAGCTGTCATTCAGCGCGACGGGCGCATCGTTCACCGGCGTGATCGTGATCGTCACCGTGGCCAGCGCCGAGGTCAGGCTGCCGTCGGTGGCGCGATACGTGAACGTATCCACGCCTGTGTAGTTCAAACTTGGCTGATAATAAAAATATCCGTCATTCGTGAGCCACAAAGTACCGTGCGACACATTGCTCACCAGCAGTGACGTCAGGCGGTTGCCATCAACATCAAAGTCATTTCCTAGCACGCCAGGAGGGACAAAACTGAGTTCGGTATCTTCGAGCATTGTGTAGCTGTCGTTCACTGCCACCGGCCCGTCGTTCACCGGCAGCACCGTGATGAACACGTAGGCCACGCTGCTCGTGAGCGCGCCGTCCGTGGCGCGATAGGCGAACACATCCACGCCCGTGTAATTCAAACTCGGCGTGTAGAAGAACGCGCCGTTGTTCGAGAGCGTCAGCGTGCCGTGCAGCACGTTGGTCAGCAGCACCGCGCTCAACACGTTGCCGTCCACGTCGCTGTCGTTGCCCAGGACGCCAGGGATGAAAATGAGCAGCGGCGTGTCCTCGTTCACCGAGTAGAAATCATCCAGCGCCACCGGCGTGTCGTTCACCGGCGTGACCGTGATCGTGACCGTCGCCACGCTGCTCGTCAGAGCGCCGTCCGTCGCGCGATACGTGAAGGTGTCCACGCCCGTGTAGTTCAGGCTCGGCGTGTAGAAGAACGCGCCGTTGTTCGAGAGATTCAAAGTGCCGTGCGCCACGCCGCTCACCAGCACCGTCTGCAAGGCCGCGCTGTCCACATCAAGGTCGTTCCCCAGCACGCCCGGCGCACTGATCGCGAGCGCGGTGTCTTCCGCCGTGGAGTAGGCATCATTGACCGCCACCGGCACATCGTTCACCGGCAGCACTGTGATCGTGACCGTCGCGACGCTGCTCGTCAGCGTGCGGTCCGTGGCGCGATACGTGAAGGTGTCGAGCCCCGTGTAGTTCGTCGCGGGCAGATACGTGAACGCGCCGGACGCGCCGAGAATCAGCGTGCCGCGCGTCACGTCGCTGACCA
>JANOAY010000586.1:0-2421 GCA_031411375.1 Pedosphaera sp.
CGACCCGGCTCGTGGGGTCCGCGCTTCTTCCGTGCCGGATCGGAGACCGGCGCTCCAAGTCCCAAAACGAGGCCGTCCCCGGCCTGTTGGGACACGGACACATTCTTTTCGATTCCGACATGTCTCTGGATCACGTCGTCAAGTCTATGGATGAGGTCGGCAACTCTATTGACTGCTTATTCAAGCGCATGGATCGTGCCGTCGTGTCCATAGATTGTGTCTTTCGGTCCGTGGATGAAGTCTTCGGCTCCATTTTTGCCGTCGTCCGGTGCAGGGACGAGGCCGACGAATGCATCCACGGCGCGTGAACGTTCCGTCCCGCAGCCAGCGAGGAACAACGAGGCGTGTGCCGGAGCTCTGGGCCTTCCGAATTTTGCCTTTCTGATCGTGCCGTTCGTCGGTGGCGAAAAACGACGAAGCGCGGGTTTTCGGCACGGAGACAGGACACCAATCATCTCCAGCCCGATCTGAGTCAGCGTGCTGCCGTCACCCCCAAATTTTACGGCGACGTGAAATACCCGCGCAGCCCCGTGGCCGAAAGCGCGTGCCGGAGGCGGCCGTATTTGAAATTCCACGTCGCGACCGCGCCGCTCTCGTAGCCGAGCGTCGGCTGGTCGAAGGAGATTTGCACGCGGCCCGTGTTCCACGCCGTGCGCGTGTAACTGTAGGTGCCGGTCTTGATCGGCACGCCGTTCGAGTCCTCGACGATGAAGGTGCTCGCGCCGAACACGAACGTCCCGCGCGAGGTCCGCCCGCGCTGCACGAACGTGAAGGTCAACTGGCGGCCTTCCATCCCTGGGAAGGCCAGGTCACCGGAGACCAGCGCCTTGTCCGCACGCACGAAGGCGTTCGCGGCGGCGGCCAGCAGCTTCGAGCGGCTCGAGTTGTTGCTCACCGTGGTCAGCGTCATCAGGTTGCGGATGATGCCGTCCAGCAAATTGCTCGCGCTCTTCGTGTAGGCCGACGGCGCGAGCGACGCGACGCGGATGAAGCGCGGCACCAAATCACTCTCCAACGCCTCGGCCACGCACCCGCCCGCGTCGGCCAGCGCCCGGTTCGCCGCCGCATCGTGCAGCGGCCCGAGCTGCGGCGTCATGGTGCGGAAGACCAGCACGCCGTACTGCGCGCAGGCGGCGTTCGTCGGCACGGCCAGCCGCGCCCGGATCGCGCTGGCAAACACACCGGGGCGCTGCGCCATCACCTCGTCCAGTCCGGCAAAGCAGTTCACGCAGCCGCTGGCGGCCGGCACGTCGGCGTTCACCGTGATCGTCACCAGCGTCGGCAGGGACACATCCAGCCCGTCGCTGACTTCATACACGAACGAGTCCGCGCCCGTGAATTCCGCCGTCGGCACGTAGCTGAAACTGCCGTCGAGGTTCAGCGCCACCGTGCCGTGCGCCGGCGGCAGCACCAGCCCGGCGACGAAATTCGTGTCGTCCTCGTCGCGGTCGTTGATCAGCACGCCGGAGGTGGCGGGCACTTCGAGCGGCGTGTTCTTCGTGGCGAAATACGTGTCGGACACCGCAACCGGAATCGCGTTCGTCTCCACCGGCTCGCTCACCGTGATCGTCACCAGGGCCGGCGCGGAGGAATCCGTGCTGTCATCCGCCTCGTAGGCGAACTGCACCGTGCCCGTGAAATCCGCCGCCGGCGTGAAGACGAATCCGCCGTTCCAGTTCAGCGTCACCGTGCCCTGTTCCGGCCCTGCGACCAGCGTCGCGACCAGCGGATCGCCGTCCGCGTCCGTGTCGTTCTTGAGCACGCCCACAAACCACGACACGTAGAGCGGCTTGTTTTTCAACGCCGCGTAACTTTCCGGCTGCGCGACCGGCACGGCGTTTTCCGGCGGCGGCTCGTTGATCGCGAGTGTCACCGTGACGGTCGCCGAGGCGTTCGTGCCGTCGCTGGTGAAATAAGAGAAGGAATCCACGCCCGTGAAATCGGCCTGGGGCGCGTAGGCGAAACTGCCGTCCCCGTTGAACATCAGCGCGCCGTGCGCCGGGCCGCTGACCAGCGTGGCGAGCAGCGCGTCGCCGTTCGCGTCCGTGTCATTGACCAGCACGCCCGAGTGCGCCGCCACGTCCATCGTCTCGTTCTTGATGCCGTCGTAGCGGTCGGCGGTCGCGACCGGTGCGACGTTGGCGGCCGGCGGCTGCGTGATTTGAATGGTCGCCACCGCCGTCGCGCCGGCCACGCCGTCGCTCACGCGGTAGCTGAAGCCGTCCACGCCCGTGAAATCCGCGCGCGGCGTGTAGCTGAAGCTGCCGCCCGGCGCGAGCACCAGCGTGCCGTGCGCCACCGGCACGACGAGCGTGGCGGTCAGCGCGTTGCCGTCCGCGTCCGTGTCGTTGGCCAGCACGCCGTTGAACGCGCCGATGTTCAAGGTTGTGCCACGGACGACAGAATAATTTTCCCCGCGCG
>JANOAY010000587.1:0-4185 GCA_031411375.1 Pedosphaera sp.
TCCATCATCGCCTCCAAGCCGAGGAAGGTGAGACCGGCGGCGACGTGGGCGTGTTCGAGCTTGGCGTGGTGCGCGTCCACATGCCGGCGCGCGAGGGCCAGCACGCGCAGTCCGCGCGCGGCCATCGTTTCGGCGGCGCGATGCACGGCGTCCCGGTCGAGTGCGACCAATGCGTTTTTTTCGCCGAGCGCGTCGGTGCAGCGTTCGAGCAGGCGTTCGAGCGCGCCAACTTTGTAGATGACGCGGCCCTGGTGCGACTTGTGCAGCGTGGCGCGGAACATGTGCTCGGACTCGAAGGGAATCGTGTCCAGCACGGGCGTCTGGTTGTGCGCATCGGCGCGAATGACGCCGCCCTTTTCGGCGGCGACGAGCAGCGCGGCCTCGGTGGGGTCGCCCTGCACCTTGATCCGTCCGTCCTCGCGCACGAGTTGCGACTCGTTGCAGAGCACGCCGGCCAGCAGACATTCGGCGAGCGCGGGATGTTCCGGCATCTTGATGACTTTGCCATCGAGGCGAAGCTCGCCCTTGGGTTCGTAGCCGCCGCCCGTGACTTCGTAGAGTTTTCCGCCCGCGAAAATCTCCTGCACCGTCATCTGGTTCTCGGTGAGCGTGCCGGTTTTGTCCGAGCAGATGACCGTGGTGCTGCCGAGCGTTTCGACGGCGGGCAGCTTGCGGATGATGGCCTGCCGCTTCGCCATCCGGGACACGCCGATGGCGAGGACAATGGTCACAGCGGCGGGCAAGCCCTCGGGAATCGCGCCGACCGCCAGCGCCACCGCCGCCATGAACATCTCGACAGCCTTCTCACCCCGCGCCACGCCGAGTGCGAACGTGGCGACGGCCAGCCCCACGATGACCCAGAGCACCAGCTTGCTGAACTGCGCGATCTTCTTCGTCAGCGGCGTGGACAGCTCGACCGCACTGGAAATGAGATGGGAAATTCGACCGGTCTCCGTCTGGTCGCCGATGGCCCACACGACACCTTCGGCCTGCCCGCTGGTGATGAGCGTGCCGGTGTAGGCAATGTTTTTTCGCTCGGCCAGAATCGTATCCAACGCGAGCGCATCGGCGTGCTTGGCCACGGGAAGGGACTCGCCAGTGAGCGCGGATTCATCCGCGTGGAGATTGCGGACGTGGAAGAGCCGCAGGTCGGCGGGTACGCGGTCGCCGGATTGCAGCAACACCACGTCGCCCGGCACGAGCTGCTCGGAGTGAACGCGGAGTTTGCGACCGTCGCGGCGCACGTTGGTTTCGGTGGCGACCATTTTGGCCAGCGCCTCGATGGCTTTCTCCGCCTTGGCCTCCTGAAGAAACCCGACGATGGCGTTGAAGATCACAACGCCGAAAATGACCGACGAGTCCACCCATTCGCCGAGGAACGCTGTGACGCCGACCGCCAGCAAAAGGATGTAAACGAGCGGCTGGTTGAACTGCTTGAGAAACTTCAGCCACGCCGGAGTGCCGCGTCGCGCGGTGACGCGGTTCGCGCCGTGTTCTTTCTGCCGCCGCGCGACTTCCTCCGCCGGCAGTCCGGTGGACAAGTTCACGTCCAGCAACTGCACCAACTCATCGTGGTGAACCTGATGCCAAGCCTTGTCTCTGGATTGCGTCGCAATACTGGTTTGAGTTGGAATCGTGGCCATCGGGAGCGTTGTTCATCCTGCGGTCGTGGCGGCAACAGGACCAAAGGTTTTGTAGCCGCCGGAGAGATTCGCGGCGTTGAAGCCGTGTTGGCTCAAAATGCGCGCTGCGTTGTAGGATCGCTGTCCGGTCTGGCAATGCACGATGATTTTTCGGTCGCGCGGCAACTCGTTTAGTCGCTGCCGTAACTCATCCAACGGAATGTTGATCGAACCGGGAATGAACCCCCGCTCGCGTTCATCGGGACGGCGGACATCGAGCAGCAGCGTGGTGCTGGGATCGAGCGCAGCAACTTCGTTCCACTGCGCGAGCGTCACGTCATTTGCGAGCACGTTCTGCGCGGCCATGCCCGCAAGGTTGACGGGGTCTTTCGCCGATCCGTAGGGCGGCGCGTAGGCGAGTTCCAGTTCGGCCAGATCGTGAACGGTCATCCCGGCCTTGAGCGCGGTGGCCAGCACGTCAATGCGTTTGTCCACGCCGTCATGGCCGATGGCTTGCGCGCCGAGCAGTTTCCCGGTGTCGGGCGCAAAGAGGATTTTCAGCGCGATGGGTTCGGCGCCGGGGTAGTAGCCCGCGTGCGAGCCGGGGTGAAGATGAATCGCCTGAAATGGAATGGCCGCGCGCCGGAGAGATTTCTCGTTTGCGCCCGTGCAACCAGCGGTGAGCTTGAACAACCGCACGATGGCTGTGCCCCAGGTGTGTTCGTATCGAGACGGGCGCCCGAGGATATTGTCGGCGGCGATGCGCCCCTGGCGATTCGCCGGGCCAGCCAGCGCAATGAGCGCCCATTGACCCGTGACACCATCTCGCACTTCGATAGCATCGCCTACCGCCCAGATGTGCGGGTCGCTGGTCTGGAGATGTTCGTTGACGCGGATGCCACCGAGTTTCCCAATTTCCAAACCGGCTTCGGCGGCCAGACCCACTTCAGGTTTCACACCCAGCCCGAGAATGACCGAGTCGGCGGGCAATCGTTGACCGCTTTTCAGCACCACGATGGAAGCGCGGGCAGGCTGCTGCTCTGAGGGCGGCTCGAACGCGACCACGGGATCGTTCAGATGCAGGACCACGCCATTGGCCCGCAACTCCGCGTGCAGCCAGGCCGCCATTTCGGGGTCGAAGGGTGTCATCACCTGGGGCGGTCCTTGCGCCACCGTCACGTCGAAGCCGCGATGCCGGAGTTGTTCGGCCATTTCGAGTCCGATGTAGCCGCCGCCCACCACGACGGCGCGACAACGCCCGCAATCTTTCGACCACTCCATGATTTTTTCCACGTCGGGAATGTTGCGCACCACGAAATGGTTCGGGCGCTCAATGCCGGGGATGGGCGGTTTCAGCGGCGATGCGCCGGTGGAAAGAATCAGCGCGTCGTAGGCTACTTCGTATTCGCGGCCGGCTTCCAACTCACGCACCCGGATGCGCCGGGCGGCGCGATCAATGCGGATGACCTCGGTTTTGACGCGCACATCCAGATTGAAGCGCGCCTTGAGGCTCGCGGGCGTTTGCAACAGCAGGCTGTCTTGCTCGGCGATTTCACCACCGACGAAATACGGCAGTCCGCAATTGGCGAACGATACATGCGGGCCGCGCTCGAACACGATGATCTCGCAGCCCTCGCACAGCCGTCGCGCGCGTGCAGCCGCGCTGGCCCCGCCCGCGACGCCGCCGACGATGATCAGGCGTTTGTTGCTCATGCTCTTCATTTGCAGATGATGGAATTCAGTAAAACCCAGGGATGAATCGTTTCACGCGACGCGAGTAGTCGTCGTAGGCGGCGAAGCGCTGGCGCAACCAGCGTTCCTCACGACGTGCCTTGAGGTCGAAGAATGGAAGCTGCAACGCGGCGACCGCGAGCGCCGGGCCGCTCCGCCAAAGCAAGGCCCAGGCAAACCCCAGCGCGATCACGCTGAGGTAAAGCGGATGCCGGACCCGCGCGTAGATGCCGGTGGTGATGAGCTGGCCGTCGGCCTGGGGTCGTGGAAACGGAGTTCGCTGCCCGCCGAGATCGCGGTTGCCACGCAGCCCGGCCCACGCGCCAAGCAGCAGCAGAGCGCCGCCCAGCGTCCATGTCCACCCAGCCAGCCACTGCGCGGGCCAGAGCGGCCCCGCCGCGAGAAGGGCGAACATCAACGCGAATTGGACGACCACCCAGCCGGTGCCGCGTTCTGCGTTGGTTGGAGGAGTTGAATTCACAGCAGTCGAGATGCAGTTCCACGCACGGACCTTTACGCCTTGCAAGTGACGACGCCGCGCTGGTTCCACGGCAGCTTCGCGATGAGCATTCCCATGCCGCACCAGTCCGTGATGCCGGCGAAGGCAAGCCCCGCACCGACGAAGCCGGAGAGCCAGATGAAGGCGGGATGGACGAAGTGCGCGAGCAGCGCGCCGGTCAGCACGATGACCCCGGCGGCGATGCGCACCTGGCGTTCGAGCGAGATGACCTTGCTCGTGCCGCGATTGACCGGCAGCCCGGCCTCGGCCCAAGCCATCGTGCCGCCCTCGACGACGCAGCATTGCTTATAGCCGCCCTTTTCGAGTTTCTCC
>JANOAY010000588.1:0-2904 GCA_031411375.1 Pedosphaera sp.
CGAAAAAATCCTGAGCATCGAGCGCACTTGGAAGTCAGAGGACGGCACGCCCGTCTTCACGGTGAAAGGCAAATACACCTCGCGCGGCTGGACGGAGTGGACGCAGGGTTTTCAATACGGCTCCGCGCTCCTGCAATTCGACGCCACGGGCGATGAGCAGTTCCTGAAGATTGGTCGCGACAACACCGTGCAGAAGATGGCCACGCACGTCTCGCACACCGGCGTGCATGACCACGGCTTCAACAACGTCTCGACCTACGGCAACCTCCTGCGCCTGATGCGCGAGGGGAAACTCGCGCACAATGCGGACGAGAAAAACTTCTACGAACTCGCGCTGAAAGTTTCCGGCGCGGTGCAGGCGGCGCGGTGGACGAAGATTGCCGACGGCACGGGGTTCATCCACTCGTTCAACGGGCCGCACTCGCTGTTTGTGGACACCATCCGCTCGTGCCGTTCGCTTGCAGTCGCACATCAACTCGGCCATGTGCTGATGGGCGAGCAGGACGAGAAAATCTCCCTGCTCCAACGGCTCATGGAGCATGTGCAGAACACCGCGCGCTACTCGGTCTATTACGGTGAAGGCCGCGACGCCTACGACCAGCGCGGACGCACCACGCACGAGGCCGTTTTCAACACGACCAACGGCGCATTCCGCTGCCCGAATTCGCAGCAAGGCTACTCGCCCTTCTCGACATGGACGCGCGGTCTGGCCTGGGCGTTGTGCGGGTTCGCGGAACAACTGGAGTTCTTGAGCCGCACGCACGTTGGCAGCGAGGCGAGCATGTTGAGCATTCGATCACAGACTATTGGAGTGGATAAACAGCTCGACCGATTGCTGAGTTCGAGCAAGCCGTTCAGCAAAAATTTTTCACAGCGCGAATGTGAGCAGGCGTTTGAACAATTCTTGCGCAAGGCCGCCCTCGCCACCGCCGACTTCTACCTCGCCAATTCTTGCCGCGACGGCGTTCCGATGTGGGACACGGGCGCGCCGAACTTGCATCGGCTGTCGAAGAACTATTTGGACAAGGACTCCGACCCGTTCAACGCGCACGAGCCGGTGGACTCCTCGGCGGCGGCGATTGCCGCGCAGGGTTTCATCCGCCTCGGCAATTACCTGATCGCGCAGGGGAAGAAAAAAGATGGCGCGCGCTACCGTCAGGCGGGACTCAGCATCGCGGCCACACTTTTCGACGAGCCGTATCTTTCCACGAACACGAAGCATCAGGGACTCATCCTGCACTCGGTGTATCACCGTCCGAACGGCTGGGACTACATCGCGCCCGGTCAGCAGGTGCCGAACGGCGAAAGCTCGATGTGGGGCGACTACCACGCGCGCGAACTGGCGCTGCTCCTACTCCGCGAAGCGCGGGGCGAATCGTATCTCACCTTCTTCGCCTATTGAATGGAGCGCGGACTGCCGAGTCCGCGTGTCTCTGATCAAGCCCGACGCGGGCCTTTGGTTTGAGTAGATGTTTTTTTACCGCAGAGGCGCAGAGGCGCAGAGAAAAGGCAGAAGTAGCAAGGCTCACGGCATTTCACTTTCCCCTCTGCGTCTCTGCGCCTCTGCGGCAAAAATTCGCTTGCCAACCAGAGCAACCGGGAAACTTGAATCGCCTGGACGATATCAACTTGTCCACGCGGACTCGGCGGTTCGCGCTCCGTTCTTTCCAAACCATCGCTCCTGCCACAACCTCGCGCCGTGACTCGCTCCGCTGCAGACGACGCGCCGAAAAAATCTCCCGCCCGCCGCGGGAAATGGCTGCGCCGTCTCTCCCTCGCTTTCGCGCTCTACACGGTGTTCGGCTTTCTCATTCTGCCGGCCCTCATCAAGTGGCAGTTGCAGAAACAGCTTTCCAAGTTCACCCACCGCGCCGCGCGCGTGGATGCGGTGCGTGTGAATCCCTTCGCGCTCTCGCTCGGCGTGCGCGGACTCGCGCTCACCGAGGCGGACGGCTCGACCTTCGCGTCGTTCAGCAATTTCTACGTGAACTTCGAGGCCGTCGGCTCGCTGCTGAATCGCGCGTGGACGTTTGATGAAGTGCAACTCGGCACGCCCTATGGCTACGTGGCGATTCTCACGAATGGACAATTAAACTTCGCCAACCTGCTGACCAACGCGCCGGCGGCGAACGCCGCACCGGCCCAGCCCACCGCGCCGCCGACCGTGCTGGTGAAGACGCTCGTCATCACGAACGGCACCTTCGCCGTCGCGGACTTTTACCGCGCCGCGCCCTTCCAGACAAAGTTCACGCCGATTGACGTGCGGCTGACGAATTTCACCACACGCCCGCGCACCGGCAGTCCGTATGCGTTCACGGCGAGCACGGGCGAGGGCGAATACTTCAAGTGGGCGGGCAGCGTGCGCGCGATCCCGCCCGCGTCGTCGGGGCAGTTTGAACTGGGCGGCATTGATCTGAAAAAATACGGCACCTACGCCGGCGAGTTCACGCGGCTCGACGTGCGCGACGGCAAGCTGACCGTCGGTGCGACCTACGCTTTCGCACTGGAGACGAACGGCGTGGAACTGACCATCACCAACGGCAGCGTGACGCTGACGAATCTCGCCGTCTTCGCGCCGGACGCCGCGCGTGAATCATCGAGCGCGCTTGTCACCATCCCCAGTGTCGCGGTGCGTGGAGCGGAAGCGGACTTGCTGAAGCGCGCGGTGAAAGTGCGCGAAGTGGAAACCATCGGCGGCTCGATCCTCGCGCGCCGTTTCAAGGACGGCACGCTGGAGTTGCTGGAACTTGTCGCACCTCCGACCAATCGCGCGCCGAGCATTCTGAACCCGCCGCGCTCCACTGCGAGCACGCCACCCGTCACCAATGCTCCCGCTGCGCCGTGGTCGGTCGTCGTCGAGAGCATCGTGGTGAGCGACTACGCCGTGCGCGTGAACGACGAACA
>JANOAY010000589.1:0-5020 GCA_031411375.1 Pedosphaera sp.
ATATGGGGCCGCGCGCCACGCGGCCCTACCGGGCCGTCGGACGTTCACCGACACGTCCGCTGTCCGTCAGTATTTTTACGGAAACCGCCTCCAGCTTTGACGCGGAAAAAATCTTTCGGCATAGTCCAAAACAGAACACCAAAAACAATTACACCGCCATGTCACGCGACCGGATGCAGAAACAGAGGTTCGAGCAGAAGTACATGCTCAGCGAAGACCAGGCCCAGGCCGTGCGCGCGGAAGTCGCCGCGCACCTGGACCTCGACGAGAACGGCGTGGGCCAGCCGAATTTCAGCTACCCCGTTCACAGCCTCTATCTGGACTCCGCCGATCTCTACACCTTCTGGACCACGATCAACGGCGACAAGAACCGCTTCAAACTGCGCCTGCGCTTTTACGACGACCGCCCGAACACGCCGGTGTTTTTTGAAATCAAGCGCCGCATGAACAACTGCATCCTCAAGCAGCGCGGCGGCGTCAAGAAGGACGCCGTGGCGCGGCTGCTCAACGGCCAGTTCCCCGCGATGGAAGATTTGATTTCCAAGGATCCGCGCGCGCTCACGGCCGTCCAGAATTTTGTGCAGCTCACGGATCAGATTCAGGCCATCCCGCAGGCGCACGTCTGCTACCAGCGCGAGGCCTACATTGATCCCGTCTCGGACAACACGCGCGTGACCTTCGACCGCGACGTCTTCACCGAACCGCGCCACACGGTGAATTTTGCCACGGCGATGGAGCAACCGAGCCGGCCCTTTGGCAACCGCGTGATTCTCGAGCTCAAGTTCACCGACCGTTTCCCGAACTGGCTGCGCTCGCTCGTCGAACGCTTTGGCCTCATGCAATGTGGCGCGGCAAAATACGCGGAAGGTCTGGCCGGGCTGCCCGACTTCGGCGTGAGCCACGCGGGCGATTTCCGCGAAGCCCCGCGTGCCGCCGGCCGGCTCGACCCGGACAAACACCTCGTCGCGCAACGCTACGCATGAACCGGCGACGGCGCGGCGGAACATTTGACAGGCCCTCCACATGCCACCACTGTCGCCGTGTTCATCAGTAAAATATATGCGCTCGCGCCCGAACATGTTCAGCCCGCTGCTTCGCACTTGCGCGGTCGGGGCGCTGTTGCTCTGGGTCGCGGCGCAGGTGCTGTGTTTCGCGCACTGCAATTTTGGCGTACCGATGACGGTGACGAAAAACACTCCTGCGGCTCACGCGCTCGCGCCGAAACCAGTCTCTGAAAATCACTCGTGCTGCCCCAAGCCCAGCAACACTTCCGGCGGCTCCGTGTGTACCACCTTGAAATCTGCGCTGGTGGAAAAGGATTCTTCCGGCACGACGCAGCCGAACCTCGCTCCGCTCTACACGCTCGCCCTGTTTTCCGTCTTCCTTGAAACGACGGCGACCGCGCCGTCCGCATCCGTTTTCCGCCGGGCGGAAAAACACGATTGGGTCTTCACGCCTGAAGTGTTTCTTGGTCCGGCGTTCCGCAGTCTCGCCCCGCCCTCGCTCGGTTAAGTTGATTCACGCCCGCGCTCACGCGCGCGGCTGAGTACAACTTTCTCTCCCGTTCCGTGACCTGTCGTCGCGGATGTCGTGCGCCCTCGCGCCTGTTTCCAAAACTGAACTGCTGAGAACCGAAGACATGAAAACGAATTTGATTTTGCCCGTGCTGTTCTGCGCGCTGCTGACTGCGCCCGCTCGCGCCGCCGTGCCGCGCTTGCTCGATGCGGCGGCGCTCGACGCCTTGCGGATGGAAGTGCGCACCAATCATCCCACCGTGGCCGCGGCGCAGGCGCGGGCCGAGGCCGCAGCGGCGGCCGTCCGCGCAGTGCGGCTGTGGGAAGACCCGATGGGCGGCTTGTCCTTTCGCGCGGCGCGTGTGGAGCGGCGGCGTGATGACGGCGACATTGGCGTGATGGCTGAACAAGTCCTGCCGCGTCGCAGGCTCTACGAGGCCCGCAAGGAACAGGCCGCGGCGGAGCATTCCATCATGCAATCGGAGACACGCGTGGCGGCGCTCAATTTGGAAAAACTCGTGGCGCAGGCCGCGCTCGAATTGGCGCTGGCCGACGAGGCGCTGGTCATTCAATCCAACCAAATCGCGTGGCTGGAAAGCATGGCGGTCAACGCGCGCGAGAGGGCACGCGACCCGCAGGCCACCGCGGCCGCCCCGCTCCGCCTTGAAGCTGAAGTCGCGCTCGAACGGCAGCGATGGGACGCGGCTTCGCGGCGACGTCTGAGTCTGATGCGGCAGTTGAACACGCTGCTCGGTCGTCCGCTCGATGAGACGTGGACGCCGATGGCGTTGCCCACGGCGGCGGAGTTGCCGTCGTTGACTGGCGAACTGGCGCGCTTGCCCACCGCCAATCCGATGCTGCTGGCCCTGACCGGCTCGACGCGGGCCGCACAGGCGGGCGTGGAGGTTTCACGACAGGAGCGGCAGCCGGTCTTCTCGGTCGGCGCGGAGTCATCGGTGTATTCCGGCGGGCGGTTCGTTGAAACACTGGTCGGCGCGAAGATGACGATTCCGTGGGGCAACCGCTCGATCTATCAGGCGGCCATTGACCGATCGCGGCAGCAACAGGCAGCGACGGAAAATGAATTCGCCGCGCTCGAACGGCGGTTGCGCGGCGAGGCCATCGCCGCGCACACCGATGCGGAAAACGCGGCGCGGCAGGCGGCGGCGTTCACGGATGAAGTCATGCCGCGTCTGGAAAAATCCGTGCAGGCCACGGAGGGCGCGTGGATTAGTTCCAAGGCGACCTTGCTCGAAGTGCTGGAAGCGCGGCGGGCCTTGCTCAACGCCCGGCTCGAACAGCGCCGCTTCATCGCCGCGCAGCGGGCCGCACTCGAAACCTTCCGCTCCATCGTTCCGCCCGCGACTCAACCCTGATATTTTTCAAAATGAAAACACTCCCAGCCATTCTCCTGACCCTCGCTATCGCCATTCCGGTGACGTGGTTCGCGACGCGCAAACTTCATAGCGGCACGAGTTCCGCCGCGACTTCCGGCCAGCCCGCCAAGGCCGAACGCAAACTGCTCTATTATCAGAGCGCCATGCATCCGTGGGTTAAGTCGCCCAAGCCGGGCCGCTGCACCATCTGCGGCATGGAACTCACGCCGGTGTATGAGGGCGATTCCGGTTTCGACGCGGCGGGCGGCGGCGATGTTGTGCCGCTCACCCAAACCATGATTCAGGTGTTGAACGTCCAGACCGCCGAGGCGCAGATGCGTCCGCTCAAAAAGACGCTCACGGTTGCGGGCATGATTGACGACAACGCCACGCGGCATCGCGTGCTCGCCGCGTATGTTCCGGGCCGCATCCAAAAGCTCTACGTGAACTTTGTCGGAGCGGAAGTGAAGGAAGGCCAGCCGCTCGCAGAATTTTACAGCCCGGCGCTGCTGCAAGCCGAGCGCGAGTATCGCTCGCTGACCGGCGAGTTGCGGAAGGGCACGGCGCTGCGGCTGTTGCAAATGGGTTTGACTGCCCCACAAATCGAGGCGCTGACCAACAAGCCTGCCGACCAGTTGACTTCGCAAATCCTCGCGCCTCTGGGCGGTACGGTCGTCGAGCAGAATGTGTATGAAGGCCAATACGTGCAGGAGGGCGAGCGGTTGTTTGAAATCGCCGACTTCTCGACCATGTGGTTTCAGTTCCGCGCCTACGAACAAGACCTGCCGTGGATTAAACCGGGCCTCAAGGTGGATGTGACGACGCCTTCGCATCCGGGCGTGGTGTTCAGCGGCGACATTTCGTTCATCGAACCGAACCTCGATCCGGCCACGCGCTCGACCAAGGTGCGGGTGGAACTGGCCAATCCCACGACGGAATCCGGTCATCGAATGCTCCATCGCCTCTACGCCGATGGACTCGTGCATCTCAACGCGACCAACGTGCTCACCGTGCCGCGCACCGCCATCATCGAGACGGGGCCGGAAGCCGTGGCCTACGTTGACCAAGGCGGAGGGGCTTACTCGCGCCGCGTGCTCAAGCTCGGTCGGCGGGGTGACGCGCTGGTGGAAGTGGCCTCCGGCCTGAGCGCCGGAGACAAGGTGGTGGTGAACGGAAATCTGCTGATTGACGGGCAGGCGGAGATGAACCGTTCGTTTGCCGAACCCGCCACGACCAATGCTACCGCCGCCGCGTTGCCCGCGTTGACGGACCCACAGCGCAAAGCGGTGAAAGATTTTCTCGCGCTCGCGGACGCCATCACCGCCGCGCTCGCGGCGGACAAGCTCGATGAG
This sequence comes from Pedosphaera sp., assembly GCA_031411375.1. Lineage (GTDB taxonomy): Bacteria > Verrucomicrobiota > Verrucomicrobiia > Limisphaerales > SIBH01 > JANNGC01. Next base: position 4,243 of record JANOAY010000589.1, read on the forward strand.
TTCAACGCACAGGCGGCGAAGTCTCACGCCGCGATGCCCGCGCTGATGGACGCTTTCGTGAACGCGGACAAAGCGTGGCATCCGTTACTCAAGAGCATCGAGGCAGCGGGCCACTTGGAGAAAGCCAGCGACCTGAAGGCCGCGCGCAAAACATTTCATCCGTTCAGCAAGGCCGCCGTCGCGCTCGCGCAGACGTTGCGCCGGAGCGAGAAAGAGTTCGCCGCGCTGAAAGTCTTTCGGTGTCCGATGACGAAGAGCGCGTTTGCCGGCGCACCAAACGCGTCCGATTGGATTCAGTTGCAGCCGACCCTGCGCAATCCCTACTTCGGCGCGGAGATGCTCGACTGCGGATCGGAAGTGAAACCCTGAACCAGGAGCATCAGCTATGATTCAACGCATCATCGAATGGAGTTTGAAGAACCGCTTCCTCGTATTCTGCGGCGCGCTTCTGCTGATCACGCTGGGCGTGCGGGCAGTCTTCAAGACGCCCGTGGACGCCATCCCCGACCTCACGGAAAATCAGGTGCTCGTCTATGCCGATTGGATGGGCCGCAGCCCGCAGGAGGTCGAGGACCAGGTGACCTATCCGCTCACCACCGGTTTCCAGGGGCTAACAGGCGTGAAGGAAGTCCGCGCCAGTTCGATGTTCGGCTTTTCCCTGTCCACCATCATCTTCGAGGATGGAGTCGATACCTACTTCGCGAGAACCCGCGTGCTGGAACGACTGAATTTCCTCCAGAGTTCCATGCCCGAGGGTGTCACGCCACAACTCGGCCCC
>JANOAY010000590.1:0-3326 GCA_031411375.1 Pedosphaera sp.
GGTGAATCCGAGCATTCAGGATTTCTGCCGCGCGCGGTAGTCGGAGGGCGGCCAGCCGATCCACCTTTTGAACGTGCGCGAGAAGACGAACGGGTTGTCGTAACCCACGGCGGCGGCGATGACTTCGATTTTGTCGTTCGACGTGGTGAGCAGTTTCACCGCGCGCTCCATGCGGAGATAAGTGACCTGCTGCATCGGGCTGCGGCCGATTTCCTGATGGCAGAGCCGGCGCAAATGCTCCGCGCTGAAGTGGCATTGGCGAGAGAGCTTTTCCAAATTCCAATCCGCGCCCAACTCCGCCGAGACCGCGTTCCACAAGTGCCGCAGCCGGTCGTCCACATGCCACGGCTGCGCGAAGCGGAGGACGTAGGTGTGAATGATGTCCACCCAATGCTCGACGGTGGCGGGCGCGACGGGCGCTTGCACCTCATGCCACAGTCCGGTGATGGCGGCGCGCATCGGCTCGGCATCGAAGCGCGCGACGGCAGGTGAAGACGCGGAGATGATCGGCTTCTGCTCGGGCCGTTGCTGGTAGCGCACCCAGCAGAATTGCCAGCGCGTCTTCGGCAGCGCGCGAAAGGCGAGCACGACGTGCGGCGGCGCGAGGCAGGCCGTGCCCGCGCCGATGTTCTGCCAGCGTCCGTCGAGGAGGATTTGTCCGCGCCCGCCGAAGCACGCGAGCATGTAGGTGCCGCTGAGATCGGTGCGAACCACTTGATACGGCGCGGCGGCGTCCACGGTGCCGAGGTGCTTGATCTGGTGGCGACCGAGCGCAGGACACGCCTCCACCTTCACACGCCGCTCAGTCGTGTCGCGACCGAGGACGTGGGTCTCGTGAAGATTTTGCAGATGATTAGTCATGCGCGGAACGCGGTCATGGGACGCGAAAGAAGCCGCGGCGTCAACGGCTTCCCAGTTCCCATACTCACCCACCGCCTGTCCACCAAATCGGGACAAGGCCAGGCCGTTTTTTGTTTCGGGGCCTTGAGTTCTCGCGCAGTGGTTGCCGTTTATCTTTTCGTGGCCCCGGCCGGTTGCAAACCGGCAGCACGTTCACAGCCCGGTCGGATGATCCAGAAACACCCACGGCACGCGAAATTTCTTCGCGAGATGCGCGGCGAGCGCCTTCACGCCAAACGTCTCCGTCGCGTAATGGCCGGCGTAGAGGACGTTCACGCCGAGTTCTTCCGCGAGCGCGTAGGTCCAGTGCGGGCCTTCGCCGGTGATGAAGGTGTCCACGCCTTCCGCCGCCGCGAGTTTCACTTCCGCGCCCGCGCCACCAGTGACGACGCCGATGCGCTTGCACGTCTGGGGGCCGCCGGGGATGAGCTTCACCTCGGACTTCATCACGTTCGCGAGGCGGCGGGACAATTCATCGCGCGGCACGGAGGCGGTGCTTTGCAGGCCGAGGAACTGTTCCTTCATGCGGAAGAACGGCTTCAAATTCCGCAGCCCGATGGAGGCGCAAAGCTGCGCGTTGTTCCCCAGTTCCAGGTGCATGTCGAGCGGCAGGTGCGAGCTGTAAATGGCGACGTCGTGGTCCAGCAGCAGGCGCATCAGGTCGAAATTTTTGCCCGTCCACGGATGGCGTTTGCTCCAGAACAAACCGTGATGCACGAGCAGCACGTCGGCCCGCTCATCAACGGCTTTGCGAATCGTGGCGAGGCTGGCGTCCACGGCGGCGGCGAGGCGGGTCACGCGGCCGGAGTTCTCCACTTGCAACCCGTTCACCGCGCCGTCGTAGTCCGTGATTTCGCCCGTGCGGAGCAGGCGGTCGGAATACTTTACGAGGGCGTGGAGCGCGGCGTCTTTCATGGGGCGGAGCGTAAGCATGGGAGCGCGGGCTGGCCAGCCCGCAGCGATCTCGGCCGGCCGTAGGGGCAAGGAAGGATGCGTCCAACGGTTGAGCGTTGCTGCGAACTGGAAAGTCCGCGCTCCGTCCCGCTCACTTCTTCACGTCGTAGCAGTAGATCAAATCCTGGTCGCGCAGGTAGAGCTTGCCGTGGCTGATCGTGGGATGCACCCAGATGCGGCCCTGCGGGTTCCGAATCTTCGTCTGCGGATCGAGCGTGAATTTCCCGTGCTGCTTCCAACCCGTCGGCGAGGCCTCGATCAGCGCCACGTTGCCGCTGCCTTCTTCGAGGCAGTAGAGCATTCCGTCCGCGTAGGCGATGGCACCCTTCTTGAACTCGCGGTGGTTCCACACTTCCGCGCCGGTCTTGAAATCCTGGCACACCCAGCCCGCGTCGGCGTGGCCGTAGAGATGTTCACCCACGAGAATCACGCCGCCGTGATGGTTCTTCATCACCTTGTTCTCGTACACGGTCTCCACAGAGTTGTCGTCGTTCACTTTGATCTGTTTGCAGCCCACACCGTAGCCCGCCGCGACATACACGAGGTTGTCACGCACGATGGGCGTGGGAATGACGGCGGTCTTGCCTGGGAACGGCGCTTTCCACAACTGCTTCCCGTCCTTCGGCGCAATGCCGACGATGCTCTGCATGGTCAACTGCACGTAGGTGTCGGCGCCGTTGATCTTCGCGGGCACGATGGACGAATACTGCGCGCCGTCCGTGAACTCGGTGGAACGCCAGAGCACGTTGCCGGTCTTCCGGTCGAGCGCGGCCAGCGCGCCTTGCGCTCCGCCGGGCGTGCAGACCACGCGGTCGCCATCCACCAGCATGGACTCGGTATAGCCCCAGCCCGGGACTTTGCCGCCCAGCTCGGTGAGCTTCTTTTGCCAGATGATTTTTCCGTCCGCCGCGCTGGCGCAGACGACGTTGCCCTTGCCGCTCAGGGCGAACACCTGTCCGCCGCTGACGGTGGGCGTGCTGCGCGGGCCGCCGCCCCAGCCGTTTTCCAAGATGCTGCCGAGCGGCGTGAACCAGAGTTCCTGGCCGGTGTTCGCGTCGAGCGCGAGGAGGATTTCCGCGTTGTCGCGCGTGCCCATCGTGTAGAGCTTGCCCGCCGCGATGGCGGGGCCGGAGTAGGCGTTCCCGGCGTTCTCAAACATCCAGACGCGCTTCGGCCCGCCCGCCGGCCATTCTTTGAGCAGGCCGGTTTCCTTTGAGAGGTCGTCGCGATTTGGTCCGCGCCATTGCGGCCAGTCGAAGTTCGCGGCGGACGTGAGCGAGACGGCGGCGAGGAAAGCGAGGGCGAGAGAGCAGCGTTGGAATGAGTTCTTCATAACGGCGTTGTGTTTGTAAACTTGGCTACGGAGGCAGACGGAACCGCGACGAGAGGCATTCAAGCAAGCTCAAATCCACGGAGCGCGGCTGTGGCGCAGCCCAGCCGCAGCCGCCTCGCCTGAAACCACGCGCTCGGGA
>JANOAY010000591.1:0-2126 GCA_031411375.1 Pedosphaera sp.
GCCTTCATGTCCGCCACCGGCAGCTTCTCCAGACTCAACAGATGTTTCATGGTTTCAAACCGGCCCGGCTGGGTCGGAAAAGCGAGACTGTTAATCACAATCGAGCGGGTACGTCACGCGGGAAGTTGGAAAGCTTTGAAGCCGTGCGAGGGACGCGAGCGGGTGGGGCGTCGTCGGCGTTCTTGAAGAACCGTGTGGAGTCGCGCCGGCGTCGCTGCTCATTCCGAGGCTGTGTTCAACTTCTGCATGGAACGATCATGCCAGCGCGACAGCAGCAGCGCCGCGATGGAGCCGAGCAAAGCCAGGCACATGTCCCATTGCGTATCCCAGATGTCGCCTTGCGTGCCGAGGAAAGCGGACGCACCTTCGCCGGAAATCAGCGCCGTCCACCACTCGATCAGTTCGTAGAACGCGCTGAAGGCGAGGCAGCAGGAGACGGCGAGCAGCGCGAGCGGCCAGCCGTGCAGCTTTAATTTACGCACCAGAATTTCGCGCACGAGAATGGCCGGGACGAACCCCTGCGCGACGTGACCGAGGCGGTCGTAGTGATTGCGCGCGAGATGAAACGCGTCACGCGCCCAGTCGCCCAGCGGCACCTTCGCGTAAGTGTAGTGTCCGCCCACGGCGAGAATCAGCGAGTGAACCGCCAGCAGCCAGAGGCAGAGGTTGCTCAACGGAAACTTCCGGTACGTGAACGCAATCGCGACGGCCCCAATCCACACCGGGGCATTTTCTAAGGCCCACGTCAGCCGGTCCGCCGAGGGCGACCAGCCGAGCAGCACCTGCTCGGCGAGGACGAGCGCGGCGATCAGCTTGAGCGTACGGCTCACGCCATTTCCTTCACCACACGGCGGAGAATCTCCGCGCCTTCGCTCGCCTGTGCGCGCGTGAGATTCAGCGCGGGCAGGAAGCGCACGCGCTGGGTGCCGGAGGGAATGGTGAGCAGGCCCGCGTCGTGCAGGCGGTTCACGAGCTGTGTTGCCGCCGCTTGATCGCGCACGGCCAGCGCGGGGATGGTTTCCTTAGCCGCGAGTTCGATCCCGATCATGAAGCCGAGTCCGTGGACGCCGGTGATGACGTGCGGGAACTCGTCAGCCACGCGCTGCAACTCACTCTTGAGAAACTCGCCGGTGTTCCGGGCGTGGTCGGCCAAGCCGTCGCGCTCGATGATCTCAAAAATTTTGTTCGCCACCGCGCAGGCCAGCGGCGTGCCGCCAAAGGTCGTGCCGTGCGAGCCGGCGTTGAGCAAATCCGCGTGCCGGTCGCGCACCCAGAACGCGCCGATGGGCAGTCCGCCGCCGAGCGACTTCGCCATCGAAACGGCGTCGGGCAGAAAATCGTCCGCCCCAGGATGGCCTTCGAGGATGCGTTGGAAGCTCTGGTAGCGCCCGGTGCGGAAATGCCCGCACTGCACCGCGTCCATCAGCAACAACAGTTTCTTCTCGTCGCACAGCGCGCGCAGGCCGAGCAGATATTCCGGCGTGGCGGCGATGATGCCGCCTTCGCCCTGGATGCCTTCGATCAACACCGCCGCCGTCGCGGGCGTAATCGCGTTTCGCACGGCTGGCAGATCATTGTAGGGAACATGAACGAAGCCCGGCGTCATCGGGCCGAAGCCTTTCTTCACCTTGTCCTGTCCAGTGGCCGCGATGCCCGCGAGCGTGCGACCGTGGAAGGAATTCAGCGCGGTGATGATCTCGAAACGTCCTTCGTCGTGGCCGAAGCGGCGCGCGAGTTTGAACAAGCCTTCGTCCGCCTCGCCGCCGCTGTTGCAGAAGAACACTTTTCCGGGCGCGAGATTCCTCACGATGTTCTGCGCGAGGCGGCCCTGCGGCTCATGGTAATAAAGATTCGAGACGTGCGTGAGCCGCTGTGACTGCTCGACCAGTGCCTGCGTGATTTCCGCGTGCGCGTGCCCGAGGCAGTTCACCGCGATGCCGCCGCCGAGATCGAGATAACGCTTCCCGCGCACGTCCCAGACGTAGCTGCCTTCGCCGCGCGTGAACACGAGGTCGAAGCGCGCGTAAGTCGGCACGACATATTTGCTGAACAGTTCCTTCACCGACTCGAACTGGTTTTGCACGAGCGGCGGCGGAGCGGGTACGAACTCTTTCATCGCGCGAGTG
>JANOAY010000592.1:0-2438 GCA_031411375.1 Pedosphaera sp.
GCGGACGACTCGGGCGCGGGTTCAACACTGGCGGCGGGCGTGGCCGGCGCAGCATTCGCGTCCACGGGCAATCCGTGTTCGAGCAACTGCGCCACGTCGCGCTGCACTTCTTCGAGCTGGTTCAGTTGCAAATCCGGATCGGGAATGGTGAACACATCGCCGGTCTTCGGCTGCTCGTAGATGAAGATGCGTTTGCCCTCGACCCGGACCTGCTCCTTCACTTTGAGGATGCGCTTGCGCTCCAGCATCACGGCGAGGATGTAGCTCGCGGCGGCGTGCGCGGGGTCGTTCACTTCCACGAGTTTGCGGAGCAAGGCCTCGGCGTCGCCCTTTTTAATCGCCTCCACTTGCGGCGGCGGCGCGGCGTATTCGCCATGCCAGCAGGAGATGAAACCCTTGCGGTCGCGCGACTCGGTAAACTGCGCGTCCCAGCATTTCTGGCAGACATCGGTGCGGAGGAAGTCGCGTTTCTCGTCGAACAGAATGGTGTGGTACACCTGCTTGTCCGTGAAGGCCGTGTGGCAGGACAGGCAGGCGTGGCCTCGGGACTGGATGTTCCACTCGTTCATTTTGGTGGGTGAATTATCGCGGAGCCGTCCGGCGGCGCAACGGGTTTTTCATGGCGTGCTGAATGGAAGGGCACTCGGCGATCTATCGTGGCGTCAGGCGTCTCGCCTGACGTAAAGGGCTGGCGTCCCGCCGCCCGGTCCGGGCCACACCTTGTGGTGCGGCTTGTGACGTGCGAACGCCGGTTCCACCTGGCGGGACGGCCGCCTCCACGCCCCCCCCCGCACTGCCGTCTCGACTTTGGACTTTGGACTGCGGACTTTGGACTTCATGCACAGCGCCATCATCGTCGCCGCCGGACGCGGCACGCGCATGGGACCGGACATTGACAAGCTGTTCCTCGAAGTCGCGGGGCGGCCCGTGGTCGCGCACACCTGGGCGCGATTCGACGCCGCGCCGTTCGTTAGTGAAATTATTCTCGTGGCGCGCGCCGGGCTGGAACCGGCCTTTCAGGAAATCGCCGCCACGCTGGGCTTGAAGAAACCGTTTCGCCTCACCGTCGGCGGCGCGGAGCGTCAGGACTCGGTGTGGAATGGGTTGCAGGCGTTGAGCGCGGGCGCGGAGGTGGTGGCGATCCACGATGGCGCGCGGCCGTGCGTGGCGCAGGAACTGATCGCGAATGTCTTCAATGCCGCGCGGGAAACCGGCGCGGCGGTGGCGGCGCAGCGCGTCACGGACACCATCAAACAGTCGGACGACGGCACGACCATCGCGCGCACGGTGGATCGCGCGAAGCTGTGGTCGGTGCAGACGCCGCAGGCGTTTCGCGTGGCGGTCATCCGGCAGGCCCTCGCGGCGGCGCGTGAGCGCGGGCTGAATCTCACGGACGACACGGCGGCGTGCGAGTTGATCGGGCAGCCGGTGCGGCTGGTGGAGAGCCGTCAGCCGAATCCGAAAGTGACGGTGCCGGGGGATTTGCCGTTCATTGAGTCGCTGCTGCGGTAGCGCGGTGGGGCGAAACTCCAAATCCAAAAATACAAATACCAAACAAAATCCAAGTTCCAAAAATAAAAATACAAAACGTCGCGGGCCAAGGCAGAACATTTCGGGAGTCAGATGGCCGTTGGAATTTGGGCCGTTGGAATTTGTTTGGGATTTGGATTTTGAAGTTTGGAGTTTGCCCCCTGTTCCCCTCCTTGCCATTCCACAAACGCACGCCTACTTTGCCGTCAGAATTTTTATGAAAAGAAAGTTTTCCTACGGCCTGTTGCTCACGGCGCTCGCGGTCAACCTCTTCATCGGCGCGCAGGTCTATCGCCAGAACGTCCACGCGGCGGAACGCGAAGACCCGTATCCGAACCTCAAGCTCTTCACCACCGTGCTCGAACGCGTGCGCCAGGATTACGTGGACGGCGAGAAGATCACTTACCAAGACCTCATCCAGGGCGCGATGAAGGGCATGTTGAGCACGCTCGATCCGCACAGCGAATACATGGAGCTGTCGAAATACGACGAGCTGAAGAAGGACACGCAAGGCGCGTTCGGCGGCGTCGGCATCGTCATCCAGCCGACCAAAGAGGGGCAGCTCACCGTGGTCTCGCCGATGGAGGACACGCCCGGTTTCCGCGCGGGCATTCTTTCCGGCGACCGCATCCTCAAGATTGACGGGCGCAGCACGGAGAAATTTTCCATGCAGGACGCGGTGAAGCGGTTGCGCGGCGAACCTGGCTCGAAAGTGGAGATAACCATTCTCCGTCCCGCGACGGGCATCCTCACGAATTACTCGCTGACCCGTGCCGAGATCAAAGTGGACACCGTCAAAGACAGCACCGGCCATCGCGAGTTAGCGCTTCCGGAGAACAAGATCGGCTACATTCACCTCACGCAGTTCGGCGAGCAGACGGCGGATGATTTCGAGGACGCGTTGCGCA
>JANOAY010000593.1:0-1894 GCA_031411375.1 Pedosphaera sp.
GGTTGTCCTCCGGCTATCACGATGTGCAGCATTAAAAAGCCGAGCAACATTTGTTGGCTTTATCTCGCGACGAACTAGACTGCTGGGCTGTATGAAATCATTCGCCTCCTTGGTTTGCCAATCGTTCCTGCCTGGCCTGGCGTCGATGGCTCTCTTCAGCGGTTGCTCGCTCTTGCCGAGCGTCTCCCCGCGCCTCACCGGAAATCGGGCCTTCATCGCCTACTGGCCACCCGCCAACACCAATCAATTGAAACTGGCGGTGAAAGACAACATCGACATGAAGGGCGTGGTGACGACGGCTGGCTCGAAGCGTCTGGACCGGGCTGGCGTCCCCGCGGCGAAGGATGCTTCGTGCCTGGCGATCGTGCGGCAGCGCAAGGTTCACATCGTGGGCAAGGCGAACTTGAGCGAATTTGCGGTCGCGCCCTCCGGCTACAACGAGTATTTCGGAACGCCCGCCAGTCCGCTCAGCGGTGAGCGCAAGCTGCTCCCGGGCGGTTCGAGCTGCGGTTCGGCGGTGGCCGTGGCGAGTGGAATGGCTGACGTGGCCTTCGGGACGGACACCGCCGGTTCGATCCGCGTGCCCGCCGCCTGGTGCGGCGTCGTGGGGTTGAAGACGACGCATGGTTTGGTTCCCCTCGAAGGCGTGTTCCCGATCGAACCGAAGCATCTCGATACGGTCGGGCCGATGGCGAAGGACATCGCCCGCACCGTGCAAGGAATGGACCTTCTGCAGAACGGGTTCGCCGCCCTCTATGCCGCGGCCGCCGTCGCCCAACCTTCCGCCCAAGGAATTCGGATCGGACGTCTCATGCTCACGGGCACCGACACGAATATCAATCAAGCGGTGGACGAGGCTCTAGCCAAGACCGGGTTTCAAGTCGTCCCGCTCGACGAGGGCGTCCGGAAGGCGTGGGAGCAGGCCGAGAAGGATGGCAATACGATCGCCGCCGCCGGGGTTTGGCTCAGTGACAAAAATTTCCGTTTTGCGCTGGGTGTATCCGCCCGGACAAAAACGGCCATCCGCGCGGGCGGGGTCGCCTACCTAACCAGTTACGAAGCGGCGGTCGCGAGACAAGCCGCGTGGCAGAACACGCTCAAAGAGATTTTCACGAAAGTGGACTTCATCGCTCTGCCGACCATGCAGACGGCGCCGATGACGATGCCGCCGAATTTGAAAGTCGGCATCGTAGAAGCGTTAATGCTCCAACGGCAAAATACGGTGGCCGTGAATTTCGCGGGTAACCCGGCGCTGGCGCTGCCGATTCCGCTGCGTGATGCCGACGTGGCCGTGACGAGCCTGCAACTGATCGGGCCGCGGCTGAGCGAGGCGGCGCTGCTTAACGCGGGGCGGTTGGTGGAGGCCGCGGTCAAAAATGAAGGGGCGGAACCTCGCGGGACCATGAAGTCCGCCGGGCCAGCCGTTCCCAATTTGCGATAGCCACTGTTCGCGACTAGGCTGGCAAGATGCAGCCCGGCTCTCTCCTGAAAACTCTTTCGGCAGTACTGGCGCTGGTTCTGACTCTCGCGAGCACGGCGATGGGTGCGGAATCGGCGGAGGAACTGATTCAGAAGGGCGATGTCTTTTACGACAAACTGCAGGCCGCCGAGGCGCTGAAGTTTTATCTTCCGGCGGAAAAGTTGGATTCGAACAACGTCAGACTGCTGGTTCGCATCTCGCGGGAGTATCGGCATCTGATGAGTGATGCCACAAACGCCAGCGAGAAACTGCAGCTCGGCACCACGGCTGTGAACTATGCACAGCGGGCTGTCGCTCTCGCGCCGAACGATCCGGAGACGCAACTCGCCCTGGCAATCAGCTATGGGAAGAGGCTTCCGATCGAGGAAACCAAGCAGCAGATCGCCAACTCGCGTCTGCTCAAAATTGCGATCG
>JANOAY010000594.1:0-6490 GCA_031411375.1 Pedosphaera sp.
GTGGTGATCTGCCTGGTGGCGTTGATTCCGGCGAAGAAAGTGTATTTCGACTACAACCTGCTGGAGATGCAGAGCCAGGGCATGTCCTCGGTGATCTTCGGCGACAAGCTGATCAACTCCGCGAAAAAGTCTGTGCTGTTCGGAGCCATCGTCGCGGACTCGCTGGAAGACGCGGTGCGCCTGGAAACGCGCCTGACCAATCTCGCGACCGTCGCCTCCGTGGACCTTGCGGGCATTGATGGTATGGCGCACTACCTCACCGAAGATCAGTCGGGGAAGCTGGAAGTCGTGGGGCAGATCAAACGCGAGACGGCGGGAATTCGCTTTGCGCCCGAGGACAATTCACCGGCGAACATCCGCGACTTGTCGCAGGCATTGTTCTCATTCTACGGCTACGCCAGCGCCGCGCTGAGTGAAGTGGCGCGCGAGGAAACTTCGCTGCGCGAGTCGCTGCCACCCAATCAGGAAGCCGGGGTGACGAACAAGACCACCGCGCAAATTGCCATGCTCGCCGAGTTGCGCGAGCAGTTGCGTTCCCTGCGCACCAGCATCGGCGCGCTGAACTTGCAGCTCCGCACCATGCCGACGAATCAGACCGCGGCCAAGCTCGCCGCGTTTCAGCAGGCGCTCTTCCGCGACATTCGCGACACGTTCAACACCTTGCGCACGCAAGATGATCGTGGGCGCTTGAACGTCGCAGATTTGCCCGGCCCGATTCGCAAACGCTTCATCGGCACGACCGGGAAGTTTCTCGTGCAGGTTTATCCGAAGGAAAATATCTGGCAGCGCGAGAACCAGGCCGCATTCGTCGCCGAACTGCGCTCCGTGGACGCGAACGTGACCGGCACGCCCGTGCAGCTCTACGAATACACCACGCTGCTGAAGACCAGTTACCAGCAGGCGGCGCTGTGGGCGCTGCTGGCCATCGCCATTCTCGTGTGGCTGCACTTCCGCAGCGTGGCGTGCGTTCTTCTCTCGTTGCTGCCGGTGAGTCTCGGCGCGCTCTGGATGGTGGGGTGCATGGGAATTTTCAAGGTGCCGTTCAACCCTGCGAACATCATGACGCTCCCGCTGATCATCGGCATCGGCGTGACGAACGGCATTCACATCCTCAACCGTTTCGCTGAGGAGGCGCGGCCATCGCTGCTCGCGCGCAGCACGGGCAAGGCGGTGCTCGTGTCCGGTCTCACGACCATCGCCGGTTTCGGGAGCCTGATGATCGCGCAGCACCGTGGCATTTCGAGTTTGGGATTTGTGATGTCCATCGGCACGGCGACCTGCATGTTGGCGGGCGTGACGGTGCTGCCGGCGATTTTGAACCTGTTGAGCGAGCGGGGCTGGACAATAAAAAGACCCAGCGGCGAAAACGCACATTCAACCGCTGGGTCGGGAGGAACCGAGGTAAAAACCTCGACTGTGAGATGAAACTACGCCAACCGGATTCGATGTCAAATGAGCGGGCCAAGTTCGCGGCGCACGACGTCCCCGCAGACGTGCTCGGCGATTTGCCGGCGCTGGTAGGGCGTCGCTGTCCTCAGCGCGCCGGGGTGAGGCATCCGCAAGTTTCAGCCCCTTCTCCGATTCTGGCGCGGCGTGGTGAGGACACCGCGCCCTACCTTGGCCGAGGTGTTTTAATCATCGTTCTGCTTCTCGTTTGCGTCTCCCGAGTCCACGCCCAAAGCCTAGCCGGCCCGGCTTTTAGCGACTTTCGCCTCACCCTCGACGTAGGTCAGCGCACAGAAATCCTCGGCCCCGTCTTTTACTCCGAGGAACGCGAGGAAGTCTCGCAGTGGTCCGTCCCGCCGCTGATGAGTTACACGCACGACCGGGGCGTGGACGGAACCGAATTCGACTTTCTCTACCCGCTCGTGACGTATGACCGCAGCGGGGGGGAATATCGTTTCCAGATTCTGCAACTGTTCAACTTCGCGGGAGGTGTGAAGGAGGGAGACACCAACAAGCACCGCTTCTCGCTCTTCCCGATTTACCTCCAGCAGACCTCGACCGATCCGTCGGAGAATTATTTTTCCCTCCTGCCCATCTACGGACGGACGAAGAACCGCTTCTTCCGTGATGAATTCAACTTCGTGCTGTTCCCGCTCTACTTGGAGACGCGCAAGCGCGACCTGCACACGCGCAATTACCTTTTCCCGATTTTTCACTGGCGCACGGGCGATGGATTGCAGGGCTGGCAGTTCTGGCCGCTGGCCGGTCACGAGCACAAGGTGCCGACGCTGCGCACGAATTTGTGGGGCGACGAGGTCGCTGTGCCGGGTCACGACAAGAAGTTCGCGCTCTGGCCGCTTTTTCTAAATCAGCGCGCCGGTCTCGGCTCCAGCAATGAAGCCCACACCCAGGCGCTCCTGCCGCTCTACAGCTTCACGCGCTCGCCGCAGCGCGACGCGACCGCCGTGCCGTTCATCCTCGGCTGGAGTTCCGTTCACGACCGGGTGAAGAAGTTTCACGAGGTGGGCGCACCGTGGCCGCTGATTGTTTTTCGGCGCGGCGAAACATCGCGCACGGATCGCGTCTGGCCGCTGTTCAGTCGCGCGACGAATCAATTTCAGGAAAGCACCTGGTACGCGTGGCCCGTTTACAAATACAACCGCCTCCACTCCGACCCCGTGGACCGCGACCGCCACCGTATTCTTTTTTACCTCTACTCGCACACCACCGAGCGCAACACCGAGACCGGAAAAGCCAAGCGCCGCCGCGACCTCTGGCCGCTCTACACCTGGCGCAGCGACTGGGATGGTAACGAGCGCCTGCAACTCCTCGCGCCGCTCGAGCCGATTCTGCCGAACAGCAAAAGCATCGAACGCAACTGGTCGCCCGTCTGGTCCGTGTGGCGTGCGGAGAAGAACGGGAAGACTGGCGCGCGCAGCCAGTCGTTGTTGTGGAATCTTTGCCGGCGCGAGACAACCGCTGAATCGAGCAAGACCTCCACGCTGTTCGGCCTCGTTCAACACACCTCGAACACCAACGGCCAGCACTGGCGACTGTTCTGGTGGCCGACGGACACGAAGTGACGGAGTTGATCTAACCAGCGGTCGCCACCGCCGCCACCGCGCGGACGTTCTCGCGCAAGTGTTCGCGGTTGATCGTGCCGATGATGAGACTGGTCACGCCTGGCACGGCGAAGATGGGACGGAAATTTTCCTCCAGAGAACGCGTCGCTCCACCGCTCGCCAGACTGCCGGAGCCAAGCCCTTTCTTGATCACGATGCCTTTGCCAAGTGACGCCGCATGGCGGATGAGGGGTTCCATGCCCGTGTCATCGGCGGCGTACGTCACCATCAGCACGTCGGCCCCGCGTTCCAGTGCGAGCGCGCCGCCTTCGTGCGAATTGATGGACGCGCCAAAGCTACGAATTGATCCCTCCTGTTTGAGCGCGGCCAGCGTTTCCAGAACGGTGCCGCTACGCATCGTTTCAAAATCATGGCGCGGGCAATGCGCCAGCACGCAGTCGAGCCGGTCGGTCTTCAATCGTCGCAGACTGCGCTCCACGCTGAGTCGCGTGTGGGCGGCTGAGAAATCGTAGGTGGACTCGCCATCGGCAAACTCCTCGCCGCACTTGGTCGAGAGCACGAACTGATCACGGCGCGCGCCGAGCAACTGGCCGAGGCGTTCTTCCGCCAGTCCGTAAGCGGGCGCGGTGTCGAGCAGGTTGATGCCGAGGGCGAGCGCGTCATCGAGCAGTTCTTCAATCGCGCGGTCGCTGGGCAGCTCGAACGTCGGATACTTGATCCGGGTGTTGCGGCCAAACTTCACGGTGCCCAGTGCGAGCACGCTGACGTGCAGGCCGGTGGAGCCGAGCGGGCGTTGCGGCAGTTTCACAGTCGCCTCCATTCTCGAACTTCCTCCCAGGGATAGCGCGCTGGTTTGGCGGCGGGCAACGGCAGCGTCGCAGTGCGGTGCGAGGGCGTCACGCCCTGCTGCTCCAGCCAGCGCAAGGCTTGCAGCGTGAGTGCGGGAGCGAGCGCGAGCTTTGTCGGCCAGGCGAGCGCGGCGTTGCCGACGGTGGTCAGCGTGGGGCCAGTGGGCAGCAGTTTGTTCGCGAGCGGCTCTGCGCGATCCACATCGTGAATGGCCCACTGAACTTTTTTCCAGTCGAGCCAGGGGAACAAATCCGTCATCTCGGAATGGGCCCAGCGCAACGCCTCCACGTCGCTCATGCCGACAGCTTTCTCCGCAATGTTGCCGCCGATGTACCAGATGTTCTCAATGCCGAGTAAATGTGTGGTGACAGTGACGCGCGGCTTCGGCTCCGGTACGAGGCAGTGGGCGAACAATTGATGGGGCAGCCCGCGCGCGAGGAACATGCGGAGCGGACGACGCTGCGCGACCCTCTCCTTCGCCAGCCCGATTTGGTCGGCGAACCACTCATTGCCCTCGCCCGACGTGAAGACGCAGGCGCGCGGTGAGATCGAAGTGCCCTCGGTGAAAACAACCTCCGCCACACGTTCGCCATCGCGCCGGATGGATTTCACCGTGGCCTGATGGGCGTCCGTTTTTCCCAGCGCGGCGAGCACGGTCTTTGTCGCCAGCACCGGTTCTTCCAGCCGATAAATTTTCCCGCTGAACTCGCGCGCATCGAAGACGGTGGGCCAGTCCGAACGCGCCACGGAGTTCACATCGCTCCGCATCGCTTTCGTGGCTAACGCGCCGGTGAGTCGGTTGAGCAGGCCGCCGGTGGTGAACATCAGTTGGTGCTCGGCGAGAATTTCCGTCCCGCGCAAATCCACCTCGCCGCGTCCGGCGATGCAGTCCGTCCAAATCTTCGGCATGGAGGACAGCGCCTCGGTCTGCGGGCGGTTCACGCCGTCGAAGGTGTATTTCACGCCGCTGTGGATAATGCCTTGCGACGCGATGGTCTGGCCGGTGCCGAGTGAAGTTCTCTCGAAGAGTGCAGCGTTGAACCCGAGCGCGCGCAGGCGGCGGAGCAGCCACAGGCCGGCGATGCCGCCGCCGAAGACCGCCACATCCAGTTCCATTGCCTCACGCACGCGCGGACGTTACGGGCGTGGAAAGTTTGTTGTCCACGTCGGAGTGCCGCGTGTGGCGCGCAGGTGGAACTTGTCGCGTTGCGACAAGTTCCGCCTGCGCAGAGCGGCACGCGGGAATGACCCGATACGTTCGTGTGTTTCTTGGCCCAAGGTGCGCCCGCTGAACGCGGGCGAGTTGTCGCAGCGCGACAACAGCCACCTGACTTGGCGGCTGATGGCCATCAACACTTCGCACGTTCCGGGTGACATTCGTCCGGCTTGCCGTATTTTCGGCGTCGCGATTGGAGGAAAGAAAATTTATGGCAAACGATACACAAACCGGATCACGTCCGCCGCGCCGTTGGTTGCGCCGCATTGGCTATCTCTTTGGCGGACTCATTTTGCTGCTGGTCATTGCCTGGTTCGTGGGCACGAGCAGTTGGGCGCTCAAGTCCGTCATCCTGCCGCGCGTCAGCACGGCGATGAATGCGAAGGTGACGGTGGACGACGCGAGCATTTCGCCGTTCTCGGCGGTGACGCTCAACAACTTGAAAGTCGAAACCACCGGCACCGAGCCTCTGGTCAGCGCGAAGGAAGTCCGCCTGCGCTACAGCCTCATGGACATCATCAAGGGGAACATCAACGTGAGCGAAGTGACGCTGGAATCGCCGGTGGTGAATCTCGTCACGACGGCGGACGGGAAGAGCAATCTTGATCCCATCACCAAAGGATCAGGCTCGAAGCCAAAGACGGAAACGAAGCCGGAGGAGAAGAAGTCCGGCGCGGCTCCGCAGGTGAACTTGAAGAAGTTCGCGCTGATCAACGCCACGGTGCGGAAGACCGACTTGCGCGCGGACGGCACGAAGCAAGTCGTGGAGTTGACCGGCGTGAACATTACGGCGGACGACATTGGCAACGGCAAGGTCGGGCAGCTTGGCGTGGCGGCGAACATTCGCATGGATCAGGGATTGAACTCTGCGAGCAACGGCGTCCTCGTCGCGAGCGTGGGTGGAAAATTTAATCTGCAACTCGACGCTGCGTTGAAGCCGCAGGTCGTGAAAGGTCAGACGACGGTGAACGTATCGGAGGGCAAAGGAGCATTTGCCCAGGCTGCTGGCATGAGCGTGGCGCTGAACACAGATTTGACCCCGACGCAGTTGAACGACGTGAGCGTGCGTGTGGCGCAAAACGGAAAAGCCCTCGCCGCGCTCACGGCCAGCGGCCCGTTCAATGCCGAGACGATGGAAGGCAAGCTCGCCGTCGTGCTGTCCGGCGTGGACCGGCAGGTGTTGAGCATTGTGGGCGGGCCGCTCGGGATGGATTTCAACCAAACGGCCATCAGTTCCACGAACACAATGGAGCTGACGCAGCAGGGCCGGATGATCGCGGTGAACGGCGCGCTGCTGGTCGGCAATTTTTCCGTGACGCAACAGGGCCAGACCACGCCCGCGCTCGACGTGCGGAGCGGCTACGCGGTCACTTACGATCAGTCGAACCAGACGGCG
>JANOAY010000595.1:0-2791 GCA_031411375.1 Pedosphaera sp.
CGATGGTCGTGAACTGCCGCATGAATTTGGGTTCGGAATTTAGAAGTTAGATGCGCGGTTGCAAACGCTTATTCCCGGCGCGGCAGAGTTTGTGGTGCGGTCTTGGCAGCACCATCAACGGGAGACTGGAAAGTCTCCCAACCTGCCGGCTGGAAAGCCGGCGTTACGGCGTAGCGCCGGCTTTCCAGCCGGCAGGTCGGGAGGTTTTCCAACCTCCCGTTCCAACGGGTGAGGCGGAGAGCGCGCCTCACGCCCGTCCGCTTTTCTGCCCCGCCAACTTTTCCATCGCCACCAGTGCGGCGGCGGTGCGGGTCTCGACGTTCAATTTCTCAAAGATGTGGCCAAGGTGAATCTTCACCGTCTTCTCGCTGAGGCCGAGAATCGTTCCCACCTCGGCGTTGCCCTTGCCTTGCGCGACCCAGAGCAGCACCTCGGCTTCGCGCGGCGTGAGGCCGAGTGCTTCGAGCGGTTTCGCGGAACTGAAATCCGGCGTCCAGTCCGCCCCGCGCAACGCCGCGTCGTGGCCTTCGCGGGTGCGGCGCAGGCGCGCGTGAATGGCCGCGAGCAAATCCTCCGCGTCAATCGGTTTGCAGAGGTAATCATCCGCGCCCAGGTTCATGCCCGCGCGCTGGTCGGCGCGTTCGCCGCGCGCGGTCAGGAAGATGAACGGAATCGCCGCCGTGTCCGCCTCCGCGCGCAGTTCGCGCAGCACGCCCAGGCCGTCGAGGTGCGGCATCATCACGTCGCACACGATGAGGTCGGGGCGCTCGCGCCGCGCGAGGGCGAGGCCCGCGCGACCATCCGGCGCGGTGAAGACGCGGTGGTTCTCCATCTCCAAGATGATTTCCAAATTGGCCCGCGTCTGCGTGTCGTCTTCGATGATGAGAATCTTGTTCATGGCTGGAGAATTAAATCCGTGTCCGCAGCGCGGCGGCGGAAACGGCGCGTGCCGTCGAAGAGCGGCAGCGTGACGGTGAAGGTCGTGCCTCTCGCCTCCTCGCTCTGGCACAAGATCGAGCCGTCGTGCAAATCCACACAGCGCTTCACGATCACGAGACCAAGGCCGCTGCCGGGCGTCTGGCCCACGTTGCTGCCGCGCACGAAGGCGGTAAAGAGCCGCGCCTGGTCCGCCGCCGGAATGCCGCAGCCGAAGTCGCGCACGGTGAACTCCGCGTCCGGCCCGCGCCGCGCGACGGTGAATTCCACGCGCGCGCCGGGCGGCGAATACTTGAGCGCGTTGCCGAGCAGGTTGATGAATATGTGCGTACATAAACCTTCATCCGCCGAAGCCTCGCCCTCTAAATCCTTCAGCCGCAACTGCACCGCGCCGTCGCGCTCGGCGGCGGTCTCGACCTCGGCCACGATGCGGCGGCACAGCCCTTTCAGATCAGTTTGCACCGGCGCGCAGGCCATGCGGCCCGCGTCGAACTTGCCGAGCAGCAGCACGTCCTCGACGAGATCGTTCATGCGCTGGACGGACTTGCGGATGGCGCGGAGCTGCGTCTTGCGTTTCTCCACGGGCAGCCGATCCAGGTAGCGGTCGAGAATGTTGCTGGAAGAAAGAATCACTTCGAGCGGCGTGCGGAACTCGTGGCTGACCATTGAGACGAAACTGCTCTTGAGCTGGCTGAGTTCGCGCTCGGCGGCGAGCGCGTGGCGCAAGGTGTCCTCGGCCCGCTCGCGCGCGGCGACCTCGGCCTCCGAGGCGCGCAGCCGGAGGAACTGACGGCGTTGAAACAAAATCCATGCGCCCGCCAGCACGCGACCACGCCGGCCAGCCCGAGCGCGCGCACCAGCTCGGGCCGCTCCCAGAACGCGGGCGGCGGCACCGCGCGCACATCCGCCCCGTCACGCAGATGCACGGTGAACGAGTGAACCTCCCGCCCGAGTCCCGGCTGCGGAATATTCACGCCGGTGACTTCGACGTAATCATTTTTCTCGACCGGCATTTCTCTCGCGTCGGGCTTCTCGATCCGCGCAGCGAAGATGTGATCGCGCGCCTGAAGAATGAGCCGTTCGATGGCGAGCGTGTTGTGCGGCACCGTCTCGCGATTGATCACGCGGCCCCGGATGCGGACCACCCGCCCCGCGTGCTGGCCGGCCATGAGTTCATCAATCTGCACGGACTGCGCGGCGGGCGCGACTCCAGCACCGACAGAGCGATACACCGCGTCGCTCAACGTCAGCACGCCGTTGATCTTTTGCGGAGAGCCGACGACTTCCACGCGCTCGCCCGGACTGGGCCGGGGAAAGCGCGGGTGATTCAACACCTCGCCGTCCGCGTCGCTCTGGTAAAGCGGCGCAAGAAACTGCACGCGCCACGGTGTGCCGCCGTCCTCGAAATACAGATGGCCCTCGCCGGAAAAATACGTGACCACGCCCGTCGTCCGCACGCGCGCGCCGGGCGGTGTGTTGAGTCCCGCGAGTTCCGGCAGCGGTTGCGGCGTGCGCTCGAAAACATCCGCCGAGCCGGGACTGAGAAACGTGATTTGATTCGTGTTCGCCGCGTAGGCCGTGAAGCCGTAGGGCTGCCCGCGCGAGTCCACCGCCGTCCAGCACATGCCGCGCACTTCGAGCTCCGTGTCCAGCCAGTGCGTTGGCAGGTGAAACTCTTTCGGCGCGCGCATCTGGGCCGTGAAGCAATTCGTGCCGTCGTGGAGACGCAGGGAGAAGTTGCCCCAACTGATCATTATGTCCCGCACCCGCCCGCGCACCGAGACGAGCCGCGCGTAATGTTCGCCCGCGTTCAGGCGCGCGGGATCAGCGGCCACCGCTTCCGGCAACGCGCCCG
>JANOAY010000596.1:0-2271 GCA_031411375.1 Pedosphaera sp.
GTGGTGATCGGCAGCGAGGGCATGTTCGGCGTGGTGACGCGCGTGCTGGTGCGCCTCGTGCGCGCGCCGCAAGCCTTCAAGACCATGCTCGGCGTCTTCGAGAGCGTGGACGGCGCGAGCCAGACCGTGAGCGACATCATCGCGGCGGGCATCGTGCCGGGAGCGATTGAGATGATGGACCAGTTGATCACGCGCGCCGTGGAGGCGGCGTATCAATTCGGCTTCCCGCTCGACGCGGGCGCAGTGCTCATCGTGGAACTGGACGGACTGGCGGCGGGCTTGGATCAGCAGGCCGAGCGCGTGATGGAAATTTGTCGCGCCAATCGCGCGCGCGAAGTGCGGCTGGCCCAGACGGACGAGGAACGCGCGTTGCTCTGGAAATGTCGCAAGCGCGCATTCGGCGCCATCGGGCGACTGAGTCCGAATTACCTCACCGAAGACGGCGTGGTGCCGCGCTCGAAACTGCCGGAGGTGATGCGCTTCGTGGCCGCGACGAGCGCGAAGTATCAATTGCGCATCGCGAATGTCTTCCACGCCGGCGACGGCAACATTCATCCGCTCGTGCTCTACGATGAGCGCGATCCCAGCGAGGTCGAACGCGCGCTCGCGGCCGGCCACGCGATCCTGGAGATGTGTCTCGGCCTCGGCGGCAGCGTGAGCGGCGAACACGGCATCGGCGTGCAGAAAATGGATTTCATGGCCAAGCAGTTCACGCCGGAAGACCTCGACGCGATGCGCGCGCTGCGAAAAGTTTTTGATCCGGAACACCGTTGCAACCCGCACAAGATGTTCCCCGGCTCGAAACGCTGCGGTGATTTCCAGATCAGGAAGCAGGCGGCGGCGTGACATGGCGATGAACTTCTCTCCCCTCGACTTGAAGTCCCGAACCCGCGTGCTCGAACTGATGCCCGCCGACATGACGGTGACGGTCGAGAGCGGCCTGACCTTAGGCGCGCTGCAAACGGAACTCGCGCAGCATCGCCAGTGGCTGCCCATCGATCCGCCGAACGCGGAGCGCACGAGCATCCACGATTTGCTCGCGCTGGATTTGAGCGGGCCGCGGCGATTCGGCTACGGCACCATTCGCGAACATCTCATCGGGATGAAAATCGCGCTGGCCGACGGCCGCGTGATCAAGTCCGGCGGCAAGGTGGTGAAGAATGTCGCGGGCTATGACCTCGCGAAATTGTTCATCGGCGCGCGCGGGAGTTTAGGAACCATCGTGGAGGCGACGTTCAAGTTGCGTCCGCTGCCCGAGGTGGAGCGGATTGTTGGGCGGCAGGTAGCGTCGCTGGATGAGTTGAGGGATTCGTTGCGCGCCGTGCTGAGTTCCGAACTGACGCCGGTGGTTCTGGATGCGCAGCGAAGCGTTGAGTTGCAGATCGTCATAGGCTTCGCCGGCACGCGTGAGGAAGTCGAATGGCAGCTTGCGCTCGCGGCGAAGCTGGGCTTTCAAGCGGAAGCGTCGCTGGATCACGAGGCCGTGTTCTGGAGCGACGTGACACCGGCACATCACTTTTCCGTCCTGCCCTCGCGTCTCACCGAAGCCATCGCGACGCTGGGCGAACGTCCCTTCGTCGCACGCGCGGGCAATGGAACGATTTTTTATCGCGGCGAACGCGTGGGCGCGAAGGCTCCCCTGCCCTCCGAGTTGATGCGCCGGGTCAAGGCCGCTTACGATCCGAACAACCTTCTGCCGGAATTCCCATCGTGAGCGCCGCTGTCACCACTTCATTTCTCGACGAGAAAAAATCGCTCGCCTGTGTGCATTGCGGCCTGTGCCTGTCGTCGTGCCCGACCTATCTCGAAACGGGCAACGAGAACGACTCGCCGCGCGGGCGCATCTACCTGATGCGCGCCATCCAGTCGGGGCGCGCGCCATTGAGCGAGGACACGGTGCGGCACATCGACGTCTGCCTCGGCTGCCGCGCGTGCGAAGCCGCTTGCCCGAGCGGCGTGCAATATGGCGAACTGCTGGAAGGCACGCGCGCGCATATCGAGAAGCATCACCGCCGTTCCATCGGGCAGACTTTCCTACGCCGCTTCGCCATCGAGAAAATCTGCCCGGTCCCCGAGCGGATGAAACTGGCGCTCGCCCCGGTGTGCCTGCTTCGCGCACTCGGCTTGGAACGCTGGCTGCCGAAATTCGCACGCGAGGCGCTGGCGTTGGTGCCGCCGGACGGACGGGTGGGATCGTGGGCGGAGTTTTCCCCAGGAGCGCCGGCTTCCAGCACGGCGCGATCATCCCTTCCCGCCGTGCTGGAAGCCGGC
>JANOAY010000597.1:0-3808 GCA_031411375.1 Pedosphaera sp.
CGCGCGGAGCGACGCGCCCTACCTTGCCTCAGAAAATTTGCTGGCTTCGCCCGCGTTCATGTCCTGCTTCTTCCCAAACCATCTCCCCCCCCAGTCGTCGAAAATCGCGTAGCACACCGGCGTCACGATCAACGTGAGGAGCAGGCAGAGCGACTGCCCGCCGATGACCACAATCGCCGTCGCGCGCCGCTCCTCCGCGCCCGGGCCGGAGCCGAGAGCGAGCGGAATCATCCCGGCGATCAACGTCAGCGTTGTCATCAGGATCGGTCGCAAGCGGTCGCGGTTCGCTTGCAGGATCGCCGTCTCGCGCTCCATGCCTTTGGCGCGCAGGCCGTTCATGTGATCGATTTGCAGAATGGCGTTCTTCTTTACCACGCCGAACAGCACGAGCATTCCCAGCGCGGAGTAGAGGTTGATGGTCTGGTTCGTCGCCCACAGCGAGACGAGCGCGAACGGCACGCACAACGGCAGCGACAGCAAAATCGTGAACGGATGGATGAGGCTCTCGAACTGCGACGCGAGAATCAGATACATCAGAATCACCGAGAGCAGGAACGCCCAGAGGAATTCGCGGAACGTCGTTTCCAGTTCACGCGCGCGGCCCGAGACGCGCGTGGTGTAGGCGGACGGCAAATTCATTTCCTTCACTTCCGCGCGCAGGGCCTCGATGCGATCCGCCTGCGCGAAGCCCGGAGCCACTGCCGCGCGCAAGCTCACCTGCCGTTGCCGGTCCAGACGGTCAATGCGCGACGCGGTGTTTCCGGGCACGATGCGCACCACATTGTCGAGCCGCACCAGTCCGCCGTCGCGGCGCGGCACGAACAGCCCGGCGATGTGCTGCACGTCCGTGCGGTCGGATTCCGTGAGCCGCACCTGCACGTCGTAATTCTCATTCATCGCCGGATCGCGAAAGCGCGACACGCGGTCATCGCCGCCGACCATGATGCGCAGCGCGGTGGCGATGTCTTCCGTCTCGACGCCCAGATGCGCCGCGCGCTCGCGGTCGATCTCGACACGCAGTTCCGGCTTGTCGAGCTTGAGCGTGGTGTCGGCGTCGAGCAGGCCCAGTTCCGGCGCTTTCTTGCGCAACTGCTCGGCGTAGGCAGAAAGCGATTCGAGGTCGGGGCCAAGCAGTGCGAAATCAATGTCGAAGTTCGGACCGCCGAGGTTGAAAGTCTGCGGGTTACGGACCGAGACGCGGATGTTCGGAATCTGCCGCAGCCGCTGCCGCACCTGCTGCACGACTTCCTGCTGGGAGTAATTACCCTCGAACGCGCGCCACGGTTTCCATTGCAGCAATCGTTTCCACGTGAAGATGCGTTCGGCGTGCGGCACAAGCTGCACGTAGAAGCGCGCATTGTTCACGCTGCCCATCATGCCGCCGCCGCCCGCACCGGCCAGCACCGTGCGCACGCCGCGAATCGCCGCCAACTCCTTCTCGACGCGCGCCGAAACCAGGTCCATTGCCCCGAGGCTGGCCCCTTCCGGCGCGGTGACGCTGATCTCGAACTCGCCTTCGTCCACGTTCGACGGTACGTATTCCTGGCGCACCACGTTGTAGAGCGGGATGGACGTAGCCATGACCGCGAGGGCCAGCAGGAAGACCAGCCAGCGCCGCCGCAACGCCAGACCGAGCAGCCACGCGTAGCCACGATCCATCGCCGCGTAGAAACCGCGCCGCGAACTGGCGACCTCGGCCTGGCCGTGCCCGCGCAGCAGGCGCGCGCTCATCATCGGCGTGAGCGTGAACGACACGAGCAGGCTGACCATCACCGCCGCCGCCGCCGTGATGCCGAATTGAAAGAGGAACCGCCCCGAAATGCTCGACATGAAAGAAACCGGGACAAAAATCACGACCAGACTCAGCGTCGTGGCCATGACCGCCAGACCGATTTCCGCCGTGGCTTCACGCGCCGCGTCGAAGGGGTTCATCTTCTTCTCCTCGATGAAGCGGAAAATATTTTCGAGCACCACAATGGCGTCATCAATCACGATGCCGACCATCAGCACGAGCGCGAGCATGGTCACGCTGTTGAGGGTGAAGTTCATCAGCTTCATCATCGCGAACGTGGCGATGACCGACGCGGGAATGGCCACTGCCGCAATGACCATCGCGCGCCAGTTCCGCATGAAGGCGAGCACGACGAGGCACGCGAGAATGCTGCCCAACACCAGATGCACATTGATCTCGTGCAGAGCCTCGTAGATGTAGCGCGACTGGTCGCGGATGATTTCCACCCGGATGTCGCCGGGCAGTTGTGCCTGCACCTCGGCGAGCTTGGCTTTCACACCTTCAATCACGGCCACGGAATTCGCGCCCGACTGGCGGCGCACTTCGAGGCTCACGGTGGGCACGCCGTTGAGGCGGGAAGCCGAGCGCGGCTCCTTCGTGCCGTCCTCGGCCCAGCCCAAGTCGCGCACGCGGATGGGCGAACCATTCCGCGTCGCCACGACCAGATCGTTGAAGGCGCGCGCATTGGGGATGCGCCCGAGCGTGCGCAGCGTCTGCTCGCGCAACGCCGTGGTGACGAGTCCGCCGGGCACGTTGGCGTTCTGCCGCTCGACCGCGTCGCGCACTTCCGTGATCGGAATCTGGTAGGCGGCGAGCCGGTCGGCATCGATCCAGACGTTGATGGCGCGTTGCAGGCCGCCCATGACTTCCACCTCGGCCACGCCCGCGCTGCGTTCGAGCTGCACCTTCACGAGCTTGTCGGCGATTTCGGTCAGTTCGCGCCGCGAGCGGTCGCCAACCACGGCCAGCGTGAGCACAGGCGACAGATCGTTGTCAGCCTTCGTGACCACGGGCGGGTCGGTGTTGCGCGGCAGATCGCGCATGACGCTGGCCACGCGGTCGCGCACGTCCTGCGTCGCGGCCTCGATGTCGCGGTTCAACTCGAACGTGACGAGGACGAAGGAATTGCCCGGCCCATTGATGGAGCGCAGTTCCTTGATGCCCGCGACGGTGTTGATGGCCTCCTCGATGGGATGGGAAATCTCGGCCTCGACTTCCGCCGGAGATGCGCCGGGCAGCCGCGTCATCACGCGCACGGTGGGCAAATCCACGGAGGGAAAACGATCTACGCCAAGATTCGAGTAGCTCGCCGCGCCCACGACGACGAGCGCGATGATCAACATGGAGGCGAAGACCGGCCGGCGAATGCAAATTTCGGCGAGCTTTTGCATCAGCGGTCAAAACCTAGTGGGGCAGGCGTCCCGCCTGTCTGAGTCCGATGGCCGTCCCGGCTGTCGGAAAGAAACACCAGCCGGGACGGCCAGTGGACAAGTGGCAGCCGGGACGGCTGCCCCACTACAAGTTGGCGCGCTGCGTTCTTCATGGCCCCGTCACTTCACTCACGCGCTCGCCCGCTTCCGCGAACTTCACCGCCTGCCCCGTGCGCAGGTTCCCCGGCTCCAGCACGACGATCTCTTTCGCCTTCAGCCCCGACGTGATTTCCACCCAGCCCGCCGCGCGGCGTCCGGTGTTCACGGTCCGTTCGCGCGCCTTGCCGTCCTCGACGATGATGACTTTTTCGATGCCTGCGAAAACGATCAGCGCATGCGTCGGCACGCACAGCACCGTTTCATTTTCCTTCACCACGATTTGCGCGCGCACGAACAGGCCGGGGCGCAAACCGGTTTGCGCGGGCACATCCGCCTCGATCATCAACATGCGGTTCTGTTCCGTGATCGCCGGACTGACGCGCGCGACCGTGCCGCGAAAAACATTCGTGTTCCCTTCCACCGTGAGCCGTACCGTCTGGCTCACCTGCACAAAACCGGATTCGCGCTCCGGCACTTCCAAACGCAA
>JANOAY010000598.1:0-3797 GCA_031411375.1 Pedosphaera sp.
GCTGCGAGTTGGAAAACCCGCGCTCCGAAACTTCACCGCAGGCTTGCGCCCGGCGCGTTCCTTCCGTCTTGTATGCGCCATGCGAATCCATTTTCTCGGGGCCACCCGGACCACCACCGGCTCGATGTACCTCATTGAGGTGAACGGCCAGCAGATTCTTCTGGAGTGCGGGCTGTATCAGGGGGCGCGCGAGCAATCCATCGAGCGCAACAGGAACTTTACCTTCGATCCGTCCAAAGTGTCCGCCGCCATCCTGAGCCACGCGCACATCGATCACGTCGGGAATTTCCCGAACCTCTGCCGCCACGGCTTCGTGGGGAACATCTACTGCACGTTCGCCACGCGCGATCTCGCGGCCATCATGCTCGAAGACTCGGCGCAGATTCAGCGCGCGGACGCGGAGTTCGTCTCGAAGCAGCGCGCGAAGAAAGGACTGCCGCCGGTCGAGCCTTTGTATTCTGCCGAGGACGCGCACCGTGCCATCCAGCAGTTTGTCACCTTCAATTACGACCGCCCCATGCCCATCGCGCCCGGCGTCACGCTCACCTTTCGCGACGCGGGCCACATCCTCGGCTCCGCGCAAGTGGTGCTCGACGTGGTCGAAGGCTCGCGCAAATTCCGCTACCTCTTCAGCGGCGACGTGGGCCGTGGCGATGATGAAATCCTGCGCGACCCCGAGCCGGTGGAGAACGTGGACTTTCTGCAAATTGAATCCACCTACGGCGCGCGCGACCACGCGATGAAGACAGACTCCATCGCGGAGTTCGCGAAACTGATCAACGAGACCTATGCACGGCGCGGAAAAATTATCATCCCCGCGTTCTCGGTCGGGCGCACGCAGTCGGTGGTCTATGTGCTGAACAAGCTCACGCTGGCCGGGCAGATTCCGCACCTGCCGATCTTCGTGGACAGTCCGTTGAGCGTGAATGCGACGGAGGTGTTTCGTTTGCACCCGGAGTGTTTCAACGCGGAGACCTATCGCTTCCTCCGCGAGAAGGCGAACCCCTTCGGCATGGAGAGCCTGACCTACATCCGCGAGCTGTCGCAGTCCATGAAACTGAACGACCTGACCGATCCCGCGATCATCATCAGCGCGTCGGGCATGGCCGAGGCCGGGCGTGTGCGGCATCACTTGAAGAACAACATTGGCGACGCGAAGAACCTGGTGCTCTTCGTCGGCTACTGCGCGGAACACACGCTGGGCGCGCAGATTCGCGGAGGCCGTTCGCCCGTGAACATCTTCGGCGAGCCGTACGAAGTGCGCGCGCAAGTCGCCGCCATTGACGCCTTCTCCGGCCACGCCGACCGGCACGAACTGCGCCGCTACGTCGAGCGTCTCACCGGCGACATCAAGAAAATCGCCGTCGTCCACGGCGAGGAATCGCAGGCGCTGGCCTTCGTCGAGACGTTGAAGCAGATGAAGCCGAAGGCGGAAGTCTTCGCGCCGGTGTACCGGCAGACGGCGGAGTTTTGAGGACGGTTGGCAACTTGAAGTTCTCTGAACACGAGACTGGAAATTCTCGCGACCTGCCGGCTGGAAAGCCGGCGTTTCGTAGCGCCGACATTCCTGCCGGCAGGTCGCGAGGTTTTCCAACCTTGTGTTCCTGCGCCGAACGAGCAGCCGTGCCCGAGTGCTTTCAGCGCCATTGCTCCAACCACCGCCGCTTGTTACATCAGCGGCATGTCCCGCTTCGTCAACTCGCTGCTGCGCGCCCGTCTGTTGGCGGCGTTGCTGGTTCTCCTGTCCTGCGCTGCGCTGCGCGCCGCCGCCCCCACCATCATCTTCATCCTCTGCGACGACCTCGGCTACGGCGATGTGCGTGCGCTGAATCCGCAGGGGAAAATTTCCACGCCGCACCTCGACCGGCTCGCGAAGCAGGGGATGATTTTCACGGACGCGCATTCCAGTTCCGCCGTCTGCACGCCCACGCGCTATGGGCTGCTGACCGGCCGCTACAACTGGCGCTCGCGTCTGCAAAACGGCGTGATGGGCGGCATGAGTCCGCCGCTGATTGAGCCGGGCCGGCTGACCGTGGCGGCGCTGCTGAAACAGCACGGTTACCACACGGCGGCGATTGGCAAGTGGCACCTTGGCATGAACTGGCCGTTAAACTCCGGTGAACCGTCGTTCAACGACAGCATCGAAAAGGGCGAGGACGGCTGGCGCGTGGACTTCACCCGTCCGATTCAGAACGCGCCCACGAGCGCGGGCTTTGACTATTTTTTCGGCATTGCCGCGTCGCTGGACATGGTGCCCTACACCTTCATCGAAAATGATCGCGTGCAGAAAATTCCGACTGTGGACAAGGCGTTCCCGATGATGGGCGACCGCACGAACAAGTTCACGCGTCGCGGGCCGGCGGCGGCAGACTTCGAGGCGGAGGACGTCCTGCCCGCGCTCACGCGCCGGGCGGTGGAATACGTGCGCGAGCGGGCGTCGGACGCGCGTGGCGGCAAACCATTCTTCCTCTACCTGCCGCTGAACGCACCGCACACGCCCAGCGTGCCGTCGAAGGAATGGCGCGGGAAAAGCGGGCTGAACGCCTACGCGGATTTCGTGATGCAGACGGACGCGACGCTCGGCGAAATCACCGCTGCGCTCGATCAAACCGGACTCGCCACCAACACGCTCCTGATTTTCACCAGCGACAACGGCTGCTCACCCGAAGCTGATTTCAAGTCACTCGCAGCCAAAGGACACCACCCAAGCCACACCTTTCGCGGCACGAAGGCGGACCACTTCGAGGGCGGGCATCGCGTGCCTTTCATCGCGCGCTGGCCGGGGCGCGTGCAGGCGGGCCGCACGACGGATCAACTCGTCTGCTTGAACGACTTCATGGCGACGTGTGCGGAGATCACCGGCGCGAAACTGCCGGAGCACGCGGGCGAGGACAGCGTGAGTTTCCTCCCGGTTTTGCTCGGTCGCGCGACGGCTCCGGTGCGCACCTCGCTCGTGCATCATTCCATCAACGGCTCGTTCGCCATTCGCGAGGGGCAGTGGAAACTCGCGCTCAGTCCGAGTTCCGGCGGCTGGAGCGCGCCGCGTCCCGGCACGCCGATGGCGAAGAAACTTCCGCCCGCGCAGCTCTACGATTTGTCCCGCGACACCGGCGAGACGAACAATCTCGCAGCGGCCTACCCTAGCATCGTCACGCGCCTGACCGCGCTGCTGGAGCAACACGTGCGTGAGGGACGCAGCACGCTGGGCGCGCGCCAGACGAACACAGTGGCGGTGATGATTCGAAAGGAGGCACAGGAATAGTATGATGTTTGAATTCGCGATTATAGCCGTGGTGGCCGCCTTCATTCTGCTCTTTGTCACAACCGCTTTGCTGGAGAAGCAGCTTGTTCACGAATACATTCCCGCTTCACCGGAGCAAGCCTGCACCGGTTCCCCCTACTTTCAGGCCATGAACGGTGCAGCGCGGCGGCTCGGCTTTGAACCAGCGGGGCGTTTCGTGCAGAGCCGCGGATCGCGCATCTATCAGGCCCGGCTTGCGCTGTGGCTTTCACCGGATCGTCAGACGCTGCTGCGCGTCGTTGGTGGCAAGACGATGGGCGTGAACATCAGGCGCACAATGTTCATCAGTTTTGTGGAGCCGGATCGTGTCGTTGAGACAGCAGACGAGTTTGGAGGCGCGGACTTGAGCGGCTTGAAGGACTGCGCGGTGTTGCTGAATGCGAGTTTGGAGGAACTGCACGTTCGTCATCTCGAACGGTTGGCTGCGTGGCCCGCGCCCAAACGTGTCTTTTCCGTCCATGAAGCCATGACGGCGTGCGAAGTGATGCAGGCGATG
>JANOAY010000599.1:0-1520 GCA_031411375.1 Pedosphaera sp.
GAAGAAGGACACGCAGGGCGCGTTCGGCGGCGTGGGCATCGTCATTCAGCCGACGAAGGACGGGCAGCTCACCGTCGTCTCGCCGATGGAGGACACGCCGGGTTTCCGTGCGGGCATT
Source organism: Pedosphaera sp. (assembly GCA_031411375.1). Taxonomy (GTDB): domain Bacteria; phylum Verrucomicrobiota; class Verrucomicrobiia; order Limisphaerales; family SIBH01; genus JANNGC01. The sequence continues at coordinate 119 of JANOAY010000599.1, forward strand.
CTTTCCGGCGACCGCATCCTCAAGATTGACGGACGCAGCACGGAGAAACTTTCCATGCAGGACGCGGTGAAGCGGCTGCGCGGCGAACCCGGCTCGAAAGTAGAAATCACCGTGCTCCGTCCCTCGACCGGCATCCTCACGAACTACGCCCTGACCCGCGCCGAGATCAAAGTGGACACCGTCAAGGACAGCACCGGCCATCGCGAGTTCCCGCTGCCGGAGAACAAGATTGGCTACATCCACATCACGCAGTTCGGCGAGCAGACGGCGGATGATTTCGAGGACGCGCTGCGCAAGCTGGAGAAGAAGGGCATGGAGGCGCTGGTCATTGACTTGCGCGGCAACCCCGGCGGGCTGCTCGATTCAGCGGTGAAGATTGTCGAAAAGTTTGTTCCGAAGAACACGCTGATCGTTTCCACGGAAGGCCGCGGCACCACGCCGGCTTCGACCTACAAAGCGAACGCGCGCAACCCGCACCTGAACCTGCCGATGGTCGTGCTCGTGAACGGCGGCAGCGCCAGCGCCTCGGAGATTGTCTCGGGCGCGTTGCAGGATTTGACCGCGACGGGCAAGTGCAAGGCGGTGATTGTCGGCGAACAGACGTTTGGCAAAGGCTCCGTGCAGAGCATCCTGCCGCTGCCGGACGGCTCGGCGCTGCGGCTCACCACGGCGAAGTATTACACGCCCAGCCACAAGGTCATTCACGAGAAGGGCATCACGCCCGACATCATCGTGCCGATGACCGACGAGGAAGAGCTCGACCTGTTCTACAAACGCCAGCCCGGCGGTCTCGATCATCTCGACGAGAAACTCCGCGAGCGCGTGCAGAAGGCCCGCGACGTGCAGCTCGACCGCGCCATGGATTTGCTCAAGGGCCTCTCGGTGTATACCAAGCGCAACGGCGAAAAAGTCGCGCCCAAGGCGGGCGACAAAGTCGCGAAGGTCAATTGACCCTCCTTGCCCTCGAAACTTCCTGTGACGAAACCAGCGCCGCCGTGGTGCGCGACGGGCGCGTGCTGTCGAACGTCGTCTCCTCGCAAATCAAACTGCACGCCGAATACGGCGGCGTGGTTCCTGAACTCGCCACGCGCGAGCACGTCAAAAATCTTCAGCCCGTGACCGAGGCCGCGTTGCGCGAAGCCGGCGTGACCGCCGGCGAACTGAACGCCCTCGCCGCCACGCAAGGGCCGGGCCTGCCCGCCGCGCTGATGATCGGCCTCCGCGCCGCGCAGACGATGGCCTTCACGCTCGGCCAGCCGTTCGTCGGCATCAACCACCACGAGGCGCATCTCTACTCGCCGTGGATTGGCGGCGAGCCTGATGGCCATTCATTATGCGCGCAGTTCGAGGCGTTCGAGCCGAACGTCTCGCTCATCGTCAGCGGCGGACACACCCTGCTCGT
>JANOAY010000600.1:0-5808 GCA_031411375.1 Pedosphaera sp.
TTTACTGCTGCGTTATTGTCGTTACAATCATTATTTGAAGAAACACCGCAAGCAACAGGTGCTCCAGCTCCGAAAGTATCATTGTCTAAATCGGCATACAGAAGTTGACAAGGGCCGCGACCTGCGGCAGGAAGTTTTCAACCTGCGTCTGCAACAGGCGAGCAGCCAGTTGGAGAAACCCGCGCGCCTGCGCACCATCCGCCGCGACATCGCGCGGATCGAAACAAAGATTACCGAGTTGCAACGGAAGCAGACGGCCACGGCCGCGTAAGGAAACCCACCGACTATGTCAGAGACTGTCCAAACCCCAACGTCCGCCCGCGGCAACCGCAAGGAACGCGTCGGCGAAGTTATTTCGGCCAAGATGGCCAAGACCATCGTGGTGCGCGTCGAGCGGCGCTTTCCGCACCCGAAGTTCCGCAAGGTCATCACGGCCTACAGCAAATTTTACGCGCACGACGAAAAGGGCGAAGCCAAGCCCGGCGACAAGGTGCTCATCCAGGAAACCCGCCCGCTCTCGAAGCTCAAGCGCTGGCGTCTCATTGAAGTGGTGGATCGTGGCGAGCAGATCGCCCCTGTTGCGGCCCAAGCCAAGTAAGATTTTATGCTCCAAATTCGCTCCATTTTAGATGTGGCTGACAACACCGGGGCCAAACGGGCCGCCACCATCGGTGTTCTCGGCAAGAACCAGAAGTACGCCGGCATCGGCGACGTCATCAAATGCCACATCAAGGAAGCCGCGCCCGATGGCTCGGTGAAAAAAGGTGAAGTGCATGACGCCGTGGTCGTCCGCACCCGCCAGATCACCCGTCGCAGCGACGGCTCGTATCTGCGTTTTGATTCCAACGCCATTGTCATCATCGACAAGGACCGGAATCCCAAGGGCACCCGCATCTTCGGCCCTGTCGCCCGCGAACTGCGCGACAAGAAGTTCATGAAGATCATTTCACTCGCGCCGGAGGTCATCTGAGTATGAAGCTCAACACTAAAGTTAAAATCCACGTCAAGAAGGGCGAAGAAGTCGTCATCATCGCCGGCTCGAACAAGGGCAAGCGCGGCAAAGTCATCGAAGTGCAGCGCGGCACCGGCCGCATCATCGTCGAGGGCGCGTGCATGATTAAGCGCCACGTTAAGAAGAACCAGGCCAACCCGAACGGGGCCATCGTCGAACGCGAAGGCACCCTGCACGCCTCGAACGTGATGCGGGCTTCGGTCTTCGATGCCAGCAAGCGCGCGAAGACGGCCACGCCGGCCAAGGCGTAAGCCTGAGCAATTTCACGAAGAGCGGCTGGAGCAATCCGGCCGCTCTTTTGTTTTCCAAATTACATCCATAAACAGCCAGCGTGATGGAGCATCTTGACACCGTGCTTGGGCGGAGCCTGGGAGCGCCGGCATCCTTCCCGGCACGAAGGAGTGCCTTCACACAGGCTACTTCGTCGGCGAGTAGTCGGCGGCCTTCATGTAGGTAGATTTCACGCCAGCCATGCCGCCTTCGGTCAGGGAACCGCCGGCTTTTTTCTCTGACGCGGCCTTGGCCGCAATCCACTCGGGATCGGTGCGGAAGGATCCGAACGAGGCCGCGCCCGCTTCCTGGCTCTTGTGTCCGAGGATGTAGATGAGTTTGCGATCCGCGTCCTTCTGGCCGGGCGTGAGATGCCAGTAGAAGAGATTCTGCATCCCGTGCTTCTTGAACAGCCCGACGGTGTGATCGCGAAAGCGCGCATCGAGCGCGGCAAGGTTGTTGGTGCTGGCGAGGTATTCGCGCAGCTCGAAGACGCGCGGCCCGGCTTTCGACGACTTGATGGCGGGCGAAAAATCCGTCGGCTCCATGAAATAGGATTCGATTCCGTTCTTCACCAGCAGCGGGCCGTTGGCCTCGGAAGCTTTGGCCGCCGCCTTCCACTCAGGGTCTTGGCCAAACGCCGAAAACGATTTCTTCGCCGCATCGCGGCTGGCGTGGCCCAGCACGTAGATGAGCAGGTTGTTCGTGTTCTCAATGGGCGTCCAGTAACCGATGTTCTCAATCCCGTATTTCTCGAAGAGCCGCACGGTGTGGTCGCGGAAGCGCGCGTTCAAGGCGTCCAGCTTGCCCGGCGCGGCGTGGTAGATGCGGAGTTCATACACGCGCGAGTCTTTGAGGTCAGCGGCGGTGACGAAAGCGGCCCCGGCAAAAAGCGCGGCGGCGGTGAGCGTGAGCAAGGTGTTCATGGGCTGGAGGGTTGGGGTTCAAGATGGAATGATCAATCTTCAATTCCCCGCTTCACATATTGAACAAAGCCGAAGCAGAACGACGAGGCTGGAAAGCCTCGCAACTTGCCGACAGGAATGTCGGCGTTACGTAGCGCCGGCTTTCCAGCCGGCAGTGCGCGAGACATTCCTGTCTCGTGTGCCTATACTTCTTGGCAGCGCCGGAAACGGATCGGTGTCCTTGGTTTTTGAAATTTGGATTTTGCCCCCCGCCCTCTCCCGCTACCCTCCGCCCGCATGGCTGACCACATCGACACGCTCGGCATCATCGCCGGGGACCTCGCGCTGCCCCTCGTGCTCGCGCAGCAGGCGCGCGCGCTCGGCGTGCGCCGTCTCGTCGCCGTCGGGTTCGAGGGCTTGAGCAACCGCGCCCTCGAACCGCTCGTGGACAAGATGATCTGGCTGCGCCTCGGCCAGACCTCGAAGATGATCAACGCCTTCGTCGAGAACGGCGTGAAGCATTGCGTGATGGTCGGGAAAATTGCGCCCAAGAGCTTCCTCGATGCGCGCCCCGACCTGCGCACCATCGCGGCGGTATTCAAGCTCAAGGAGCGCAACGCTCACACGCTCTTCAGCTTGCTCGCGGATGAATTGCAGAAGGACGGCGTGAAGCTCATCGAGCCGATTCCGTGGCTCCAGCCGATGATGCCCGGCCCGGGCTTTCATCTCGGCGCGAAGCTCAACGACGAGCAGCGCGAGGACATCGCCTTCGGCTTCCGCATCGCCAAGGAAATTTCCCGCCTCGAAATCGGCCAGTCCGTGGTCGTGAAGCGCGGCTCCGTTCTGGCCGTGGAAGGTTTCGAGGGCACGGACAAATGTCTCCTGCGCGGCGGCGAACTCTCCGGCAAAGACGGCGGCGCGATCGCAGTAAAGGTCGCGAAGGAGAAGCATGACATGCGCTGGGACATCCCGTGCGTCGGCGCGCAGACGCTGGAGATGTGCATCACCGCGCGACTCTCCGTGCTCGCCATCGAGGCGGGCAAGACGCTGCTGCTCGACCATGAACGTGTCGAGGTCCTGGCGAAGAAGCATAAGATTGCGGTGGTGAGTGTGGGATGATTTTGTTCCTTGGCTGGTAGGGCGTCGTCGCTCCGCGCTCATCGGTCAGGCGTAACTCAGCTCCAAAGTTCTCGAACTACTTTGGCCCGGCGCGCGCGGAGCGACGACGCCCTGCCAGTTCTGCTCCACTTGAATCTCTGGCGCGCGCCCTTCTTCCTGCTATTTTCCGCGCATGGCTTCCATCGTCACAGGACTGCTCGCCGCGCTTGTCGCCACGAACCAACCGTCGGCGGTCAGCAATTTCGTCCACGAACGGACGGGCGCGAAAATTGAAATCACCAGCCCGAACGATCCCGTCGAGCAGGAATACCTGCGCCTGCTCCTCGCCGACCAATCCGCTGACGAAGAGACCGACCGCTGGATGGCCGAGAACGACCGCCTCGCCGCCACCGGCGCGGGCGACAGCGCAGTCACCTTGCGCCTGCGCCTGAAGCAACGCTTCGAGCCGGTCGAGAAATCCTACCGCGAATTCCTCGAACGCCATCCGAAGCATGTGAAAGGTCGCCTCGCCTTCGGCAGTTTCCTCAACGACCTCGGGCGCGAGGACGAAGCCGCCGCGCAATACCTCGCCGCCCGCGATCTCGATCCGAAGAATCCCGCGCCGTGGAACAACCTCGCGAATTTCTACGGCCACACCAGCCCCGTGACCAACGCCTTCATCTGCTACGAGAAGGCCATCGAACTGGATCCGAGCGAGCCGGTCTATTTCCAGAACTTCGCCACCACGGTTTATCTCTTCCGCCGCGACGCCACGAATCACTACCAGATTTCTGAGCAGCAGGTTTTCGACAAGGCCATGTCGCTCTACCGCCGCGCGCTCGCCCTCGCGACGAACGACTTCAAGCTCGCCACCGATCTCGCGCAAACTTACTACGGCATCAATCCCCCGCGCGTCCGCGACGCGCTTCAGGCTTGGAACAACGCCATGAAACTCGCCAGCGACGACGCCGAGCGCCAAGGCGTGCGCCTGCACCTCGCGCGCTGGCATCGCACGGCGGGGGACGCGGAATCCGCGCGCCGGGAGTTAAATCAAATCAGCGATCCGGCGTTCACCACCATGAAGGGCAACATCCTCAAGAGCCTGGAGAAAAAAAAACTCGGCACCAATGCGGGGCCGCAGACGCCGCGACCGTGAGCCGCGCCGCCTGATCAATTGCCCTCGCCCAACAGACGCGGCGTCTTCTCCGCCAGCGGCAGCCAGATGCGGAAGGTCGTCCCCTGCCCCACGTTGCTCTCCAACTGGATGCGCCCGCCGTGGTCGCGCACGATGCGCTGCACAATCATCAGACCGAGGCCGCTGCCTTTTTTCTTCGTGGTGTAGAACGGCTCGAAGATGCGGTTGAGCATCTCCTGCGGAATGCCGCCGCCGGTGTCGGCGACCACGAGGCACACGCCGTCTTCGCGCCGTTCGGTGCCGAGCGTCAGCGTGCCGCCGCGCGTCGAAGCCTGGATGGCGTTCTTGCAGAGGTTCACCAGCACCTGCTTGATCTGCGCGGGGTCTATGGGCGCGAGCGGGAGTTTGGCGTCCAGTTTTTCTTCCACACGCAATCCACGGTTTTCAAGTTCCGGGCGCAACAGCTCCAACGTCTCACGCACGACGTCATTCAACGAGGCGGGCTGAAGTTGCAACGGCGCGGGACGGATGGCCTGGAGGAATTGCGTGATGATGTAGTCGAGCCGGGTGATTTCGCCCTTGGCCACGCCGAGGTATTGCTCGGTCTTGAGCGCGATATCCATCACGTCGGCGCTCACGCTGGCGGTGTCCTTGGCGCGTCCGCTGGCCGCACGAATTTCCGGTACGAGCTTCCTCAGCTTGCGCGCCTCGCGTTCAAGCAGTTGCAGATGAATGCTGAGCGCGTTGAGCGGATTGCCAATCTCATGCGCGACGCTGGCCGCGAGCAAAGTGAGCGCCTGGCTGCGCTCGGTCTCGATGGCCGCGTGCGTCTTGTCGCGCGCCTCAGTGGCGTCGTGGAGAATGAGCGCGAGTCCGGTGCTGCCGCGTTTCTCGGCGTCGAGCGGCGCGGCATAGACGTTCAGAAAACGCGGACGCGGGTAACTGATCTCCAGTTCATGCCGCGCCACACGCTGGCCGCCGGCGCGATCCATTTCGGAGAGTTGCTTCCAATCGAGTCCGGGCAGAATGCGCCGGATGTGCTGGCCCTCGGCATCGTCCGGCAGGCCAAGCAGGCGCGTCGCCGCTTCGTTGAAGTAAGCCACGCTGCCATCCGCATCCACGACTAGGACGCCATCCTCAATCGTGTTGAAAAGCGTTTCGAGAAACGCGTGCTCGTGCGCGAGGCGCTCCACGACGGTTTGCAGCCCTTCCTTGTCGAGACGCGGAAGACGACCCAGAACGCGATCAAGAAAGTTGGATTTACCAGCCACGGGTGAATGACGAATGACGAATGACGAATGACGAATGACGAATGACGAATGGGGCTGGTAGGGCGTCGTCGCTCCGCGCGCGCCGGGCCACGACTGGACGAAACGCGCACGAATTTC
>JANOAY010000601.1:0-2565 GCA_031411375.1 Pedosphaera sp.
CACCACGACGGAGCCGACGTTGATATTGCCGGTGATCTGGCTGGTGTCGCCGAGTTGCAACGCGCCTTCGCTCTGGATGTCGCCTTCGAGTTTTCCTTCAAACGTGAGTTCGCCAGTGAACTTGAGCGTGCCGTTGATTTCCACGTCTGAGGACAGAACATTTTTGCTGCCGTTTGGATTCATAGTGTGTTCGTTTTGTTTTTCTGTCTGGCCTCCGAACGCAAACTAAGCACGTCATCTCACAGCGTCAAAAAATGAAAACGGCGGCACGAAGGTTTTCTCCGCGCCGCCGTGAACAGACCAGCGGTTAATTTAAGCAAGGTGCCGCTCAATCGTGATCGTCGTCATCATCGTCGTCCGAAACTTTCTTCGACACTTTGACTTCCACGTTTTTGCGCGCCGTGTTCCCGGTGCTGTCCGTGCACTCCACGGTGAGCGTGTAAGTGCGATCCTTCCTGCCGTTGCGCTCGGCGCGGAGATCAGCCGTGAGATCGCCGGTGATGATCCAGTCCGGTTCCGCACCGACCGGTTCACTGCTGCGGACGGCGATGATGCGGCAGGCGGTGGGCGAGCAATCTTCCACTTTCACCGTGAGCGTCACGGGGATGAACTGGTTGTTCACGGGCCAGAGATGGCGCGGGCTGGCCTTGATGGATTTGATCTGCGGCGCCTTGTTGTCCTGCACGGTGATCGCGGTGGAGCAGTTGACGGACGCCGCTTTGCCATCGGAGACGCGCACGGCCACGGTGTGCGGCCCGGCGGCGAGCGCGACGTTGAGTTTCACGGTGCGAGTGCTGGAGGGACTGGCGGCAGAAAGGAAATTCGTCTGCACATCCGTGCCGTCCACCGACCACACGAGCGAAAGCGCGTCGCCATCGGGATCGTTCACGGTCACGCGTAATTCGTCGCCGCAGTTGATGGTGGTGACGGCCGGGCAGGTGACGGTCGGAGCCTGGTTCTCAAACGCGCCGATGTCGCTGGCCGCACCTTGGGGACGGGCCACGCCGCGCTGATCCGTGGCGAGCGGTGCGCCGCCCGCGTCCGTGCCAGCGCCCGCGTCCACCGCCGGGCTGCCGTGGAGCAAGGCGTGCGTGCGCGTGGGACCGCCATTGAAGGCGAGCGGGCCGAGGCGCGCATCCAGTGGTGCGGCCAGCGTGCCGGCGAGATCACCGTTCACGCCGTTGGCGAAGCCGCTGGTGCCGTCGGTGTCGAGATTGCTTCCTGCGGAAATGAAGAACGGAGCGCCGACGATCCCAAAGTTTTGGGAATCGTTCTCAGCGACGAGTGTGCCAGCCAGGCGCGCGATGAGACCAAAGCTGCCGGGCAGCGCGGCCAATACCACGGCGTTTGTGCCGCCCTTGTTCCGCGCGATGGTGCAGGCGGAGACATCCAGTCCCGCCACTTCGCCAGGAAACGTCAGCAGCAACAGCGCGCTGGCCGCGCCGCCGGGCGAAGTCACGTTGCCGCTGATCGTGCTGTTCCGCAGTTGACCGAATTCACCTTGAAAATTGATCCCCCCGCCTTGCACCGCCGCGAAGTTGTCGCTGACCGTCGAACGCTCCACGAGCAGGTCCGAGGTGTGAAACGTGGAGAGGCCGCCGCCCGCGCCGGAGACCTTGTTGTTGCTGATCGTGGAATCAATCACCGTGAGCGGCCCGACGCTGAAGATGCCGCCGCCGTAGCCCACGCCGCCGTTTTCCGTGCGCGCCTCGTTGAAGGCGATGACGCAGTTGCTGATCGTGAGCGTGCCGAAGTTGAGAATCGCGCCGCCGAGATTGTCCGACGCGCCATCAGGATTCAGCGCGCGCCCGTTGAAAAGGCTCAGGCCGGAGATGGTCACGTTGCCGCCGTTGATGTTGAGGATGCGGAAGGCGGGCGTTTTCTTTTTCGTGCTGCGCGCCACGAGCACCTTGGCCGGGCCGGGGCCGGCGATGTTCAAGTCCTTGTCAATCGTCAGCGAACTTTTCAGCGCGATGGTGTCCGAGCCGTCGAAGCCGAAACTTTTCATGCGATGCAGCGAGAAACGAATGGTGTCGCCCGGCGCGGCGTCGGCGATGGCCTGGCGCAGCGTGCCGGGGCCGGAGTCGTCGTCGCTGGTCACGGTCAGGACGTTGGTGCCGGGCGAGGGCGGCGGCGCGACGGCAGTCTTGGCGACCGGACGCGCGGGCAGTTGTGGCGAAAGAAAATCGGCCGCGCTGCGGAGCGTCATCGCCGAGAGCAGCGCCAAGGTGAGACAGATGCGAAGGCTGAAACAAGTTTTCATAGGTTGTGTTCTGATGGCGGGGATTGTGAGCAGCGGAGCGTACGCGGGCCAGTTTTTTTGTGCTGCTTTGGTTCGAGATATTTGTCCCAAACGCTGTTGGTCCGTGGCGCGCATTTGAGGACTTTAAGAAAACGGGGCCGGGCCGACAATGGGGTGAACGCCTCAGAGCCTGTTGGAAAAAGCGTGATTGCTGAGGAATCAAGCGAGACGGCGGAGCATGATGCGTATCATGGCGACAAAAATCCAGGCGGTGGCGCTGGTTTCGGTGCGCTCGTAGTCCCGCACGAGGCGGCGGTGTTGCA
>JANOAY010000602.1:0-1578 GCA_031411375.1 Pedosphaera sp.
GAGTTGGGCGTTGGTGAGTTTCACTGCGCCGTTCTGCTCCATCTGCGACATCAGTTTGTCGGCAATTTTGTCGAGCGCGAAGACTTCCTTCTCGCCGATGCAGAGCAAATTGTTGTCGAAGCTCGCGCCCTGAATGATGGCTTTGGCCGCGCGCGTCATGCACGCGGTGTCATCTACATAGACCGGCGGATTGCCCGGCCCGGCGCAGATGGCACGCTTCCCGGTCTGCATCGCGGCCTTCACCACGCCCGGCCCGCCCGTGACGAGGAGCAGCCGCACCGCCTCGTGCTTGCACATGGCCGCGAAGCTCTCCATCGAAGGCTTGGAGATAATGGTCGCGATGTTCTCAATACCCGTCTCGCGATAGATGGCCTCGTTGTAAGCGCGAATGGCCACGGCGGCGCAACGCGCGGCGGCGGGATGCGGGTTGAACACCACGGCATTTCCGGCCGCACAAATGTTCACGATGTTGCCGCTGAGTGTCGGAATGGAATGCGTGCTCGGCGTGACCGCGCCCACGACGCCGAACGGCGTGTATTCCTCCAACGTGATGCCGTGGTCGCCGCTGCGCGCATCCGGCCGCAACCACTCCACGCCCGGCACAAGCTTGATGATTTCCAGCTTCGCGATCTTGTGATCGAGCCGCCCAATCTTCGTCTCGTCGAGTTCCAGCTTGCCCCACGTTTCCGCGTTGGCCTCTGCCATCGCTTTCACGATCTCGACAATCTTCACGCGCGCTGCGACGCCCTTCTGCTGAAGTTGCAGGAAGGCTTCGTGCGCGGCGGCGCAAGCATCGCTCGCGTCCTCGAAGACGCCAAGATTCCCACGTCGTGCCGGGCTGCTGCTGGACGCGCTCTTGCCATTGCAGCCGCAATCGTGTTTGGCGGCGGGTGCAGGAGTGGGTGCTGCCGTTGGAGCCGCACCGCCCAAACGGCCCAGCACTTCGGCCACCACATCACGAATCAAAGTTTCATTCACGGCGCTCATATATTTTCAGGTTGCCACGGGTTGAACTCGGATGACGTACGACTCGCCTGCCGGCCCGTCGGTGTTCAATCCGTGTTTCATCAGTGGCTAAGAAGTCTTGGCGTTGAAAATCTCTTTCCCCAGCACGTCCACGGAATCCACGATGCCGATGATGACGGCGTCCACCGGGGCGTCTTTCATGCCGCCGGCGAGGCGGGCGCTGCTGCCCTGGCAGAACAGCACGAGTTCATTGATGCCAGCGCCCAGGCTGTCCACGGCCACGATGGTGTTCGCGCCGGGGCGGAACTTGGTGGGATCTTTTTCATCCACCAATTGCGGGCGCAGCAGCAGGCGTTGCTGCGGAGGCCGCGCCGCCCAAACGGCCCAGCACCTCGGCCACCACATCACGGATCAAAGTTTCATTCACGGCACTCATAAATTTTTAGTTTTTCAGTCGCTTGGCTTTCTTCGCTGATTGCGTCAGTGCGAGGTAGTTCTCGCCGGTGACGACTTTGCGGCCGCTACGTTGCTCCAGTTCGCGCCGCGCATTGCCCGCGACCGTGCCGCCCGCTTGCGCCGCCTGTTTGTTTGGATCAAATCCCTGCGTGTCCT
>JANOAY010000603.1:0-2717 GCA_031411375.1 Pedosphaera sp.
CCTCGCTCAAGTGTTGCGGCCCCGGCGGCGGAAGACGGTCGTCTCAATCACCGGCTCGTAGGAGAACAGCGCGCGCACATCCTCCAAATGCATCAGCACCCACGGCTGATAAATGTCCCCGCCGTTCTTGGTGAAGACCAGATCGTCCGCCACCTGCACGCACATGTGGATGAGCTTGGAATTCCCGTCGGCGGAGGGCCGGTGCAGCATGATGATGTCCCCGAGTGCGTCGGCCTTGGGCACGACGCGGTATTGGGTCTGCAACGTCTGACTGGCGAACGACTGCTCGACCAGGCGGTTGTCCGGCTCCTCGTTGAAAAAATTCAACGAGGTCCACACGCAGTCGGCGTTGCGCGGGATGCTCGCGGACGGCTGCGGGTAGCGGTAGAGCAGCAGGCGCGGCAACGGCGGCAGCAGCGCGGAGATGTTCAGATCATCCGAGCCTTGCCGCGAGAGAGAAACGATCAGCGGATCGAAGCTGGACGCCTGACCCGGCGGCAGCCAGTAACGCTTCCAGTCCTCGAACTGCGCGGGTTGGGCGATTTCGAGGCTGGCCAGCACCACGGGCACGCGGCTGACCTGACGCGCGAGCAGAAAGACTTCGTTCGACGGAGCCGTGAGTTGGAAGTAGGGCAGGTCGGCGAAGAAGAGAACCTGGTTCTGCTCGTACGTCATCCGCCGCACTTCGCGCCGCAGTCTAGCCGGCAACTGGCTCCCGGCGAACCAGTCCTCGAACGCGCCGCGAAACACGTACGGATAACGCTGCGGAACATTCTCCGCCGTGCGCGCCAGCACGTCGTAAATCTTCTGACGTGAGGCTGCGTCCAGGTCGCGCACCACTTCGAGCGGCGGACGCACCACGATTTCCACGCCCGAGGACTGCCAGATTTTTTCATCGAGCAGCAGTGACTGCTGGCGCGCGCTCAAGCCGCTGGACTGGAAAAACTCGCGCAACTGTGCGGGCGAAAAGCCGCCGAAGACCCAGCGGATTTCCGGCGGGGTCTGGTTCTCAAAAGCCTGCGCGGGGCGCTCTAGCATCAAGGTCTGCTCCCTCATCACGCCCCACGCTGCATTGGTCGCAATCTTCACGGACACGGACGCCGATGCCGGGCGGTACTGGCGAATGATGATGTTGATCACCAGCATCAGCATCATGCCCGCGAGCACGCAGCACGGATACGACCACGGGATTTTCCCGCGCCGCGCGGGCGCGGTCGGACGCGGGCGCGTTTTGTTTGGATTAGAACCCATGAGACAAGCTGGCGTCACCTGACGGGCAAGGCCAACGAGTATTCAGTGAAGATTCGGTGACGCGGCCTGAGCGGGCGGAATCCCCGGCGCACTCCGAAACCTCCTTGCCTGCGCGCCGCGCTTTCCCTGAGCCTCGCGCCCAGCGCATGACGTTCACCACGCTCACCTTCCTGATTTTTCTCGCGCTGTTCTTCCCGCTCTACTGGGGATTGCGCCAGCGTCGCGCGCAGAACGTGCTCATCGTCCTCGCCAGTTACGTTTTCTATGGCTGGTGGGACTGGCGCTTCTGCGGGCTGATATGCTCGCAGCCAGCCTGCTCGATTACGCCGTGGGACTGGGATTGGAAAAAACGGACGCGCCGCGCCGGCGAAAACTTCTGCTCGCGCTCGGACTCACCGCGAACCTCGGCCTGCTCGCCTATTTCAAGTACTTCAACTTCTTCGCCGAGAGCCTGCAAGCTGCTGCCGCCTCGATCGGTTGGACGATGGACACACGCAGCGGCGCTCCTTCAACGAGAATGGCGACGTGGTTTCGCATCATGGCGTGAAGGGGCCGAAGCTGGGCGCGGCCCGGTTTAAGTTCACGCCCAACGCGACTACCGACGAGGCTATCGCGCACTTGAACCGTTTCGCGGCCACGGCGGAACGGCGCGGCGCGCGCGTCTTCTACTCGCACCCGCCCTACGAGCAGCAGAGTTACGCGAAGAACCGGGACACCATCACGTGGCTCGATCCGTTGATCCGCGCGCGGCTGACAATCCCCCGCCTCGACACGGTGGAGGACATGGTTTTCCCCACCGAGCAAATGTTCGATACGGAGTATCACCTGAACCTGGAAGGAAAACTCATCCGCTCCGAGCGCGTGGCGGCGAACTTGGCGAAGGCGCTGGCAGAGAAGAAATAGATTTGCCGCAGAGACGCAGAGGCGCAGAGAGGGAAACCGTGAAGACAATTCTCAGCTGCCTGCCCCTTCTTCTCTGCCCCCTGCGTCTCTGCGGCAAAAATATCGCTCCCCTAACCATCGCGTCCCATTCCCGCACACCGCACCTGCGCGCCGTGAAAGTTTTGCCCCTTGCACTTTGCGGCTGAACTTTGAACGCTCGCGCGCATGGAACAACCCGACCAGCTTCGCGAACTTTTCCGCATGCAAAAATCGCTCAATGCCCGCATCGGCGTGCAGACCGACGCCATGAGCGAGGAGGAAAAGACAGAGTGGATTCTCAACTACTGCCGCGCCATGTCGCAGGAAATGGCCGAGCTGACCGACAGCGTGCCGTGGAAGTGGTGGGCCAAGTATCAGAAGTTCGACGAGCAAAACGCGCGCGTCGAGGTGGTGGACTTGTTTCACTTCCTCATCAGCATGGCGCAGGTGCTGGGCATGAGCGCGGACGACGTGTTCGCCGCCTACGTGAAGAAGAACGAGGTGAACTTGAAACGCCAGGACTCCGGGTATGCCGTCAAGGATCA
>JANOAY010000604.1:0-2567 GCA_031411375.1 Pedosphaera sp.
GTCAACTGGCTCGGCACGGTGGATGTCTATCAGGTGAATCACCACGGCCTCGACGTGAGCAACAACCCGCTGTTCGTCCAAGCTCTCGCGCCCACGGTAAGCGTGATGAACAACGGGCCGACGAAAGGCACCGGGAAAGAAACCATCGCCACGCTGCGCGCCACGTCGTCCATTCAGGCGCAGTATCAACTCCACAAAAACGTGCGCGCCGACGGCGAGAACAACACGAGCGACGAACTGATCGCCAATCTCGAACGCGAGTGCGCGGGGGATTACATCAAGCTCTCGGTGCGGCCGGATGGAAAATCCTACGTGGTGAGCATTCCGGCACGCGGGCATCAGCGCGAGTTCCAGACGAAGGCGCGCTGAGGCGGCAGCGCTAAATCAGTTCTTCGGCAACGTCCGCCAGTGGACGCGGGCCACATCGCCCATGTAGTGCGCGCTGGTCGGGTCTTCGGCGGCGAGCTTGATGTGCTCGCGGGCTTTCGTGGCGTCGCCCAGCGCATCGAAGTAGAGGCCGAGGTAAAGATTCGCGTAGAACATTCCATCGCGGGAGCGCGAGTTGCGGGCAGCAGTCAGCACTTGTTCCACCGAGCCGGTGCCACGATAGAGCGCATCCACTTGCACCATGGGCACGCGGGCATCCGGGCCGGCGGGGACGAGAATAGCGCGGGCATTCGTCACGCTCGTCTCGCGCGCGGCGCAGAGGAAATGCCACGCGGCATTCTCCACGTCATTCGGATTCACGGTCAGGTGCGACTCAAATTGCTTGCGTCCGTCCGTGAACCGTTTCGCGTAGTAGAGCGAGATGCCGCGCTGCCAGTGGTGCGTTGCCTGATAGGGGGAGAGTTCAATCACGCGGTCGAAGTCGGCGACGGAGGCCGCAAAGTGTCCGGCCTTGAAATTCATCTCGCCGCGTCCCTGCCAGTAGGGGGCGTGTTTCGGCTCCAGCTTGAGCGCGGCGGTCAGGTCGCGCACCGCGTCATCGTAGCGGCGCGCGCTTTCCAACAAACGCGCCCGCACGGAATACGGCTGGGCGTTGCTGGGGGACGCGGCGACCGCTTTGTCGCAGAGCGCGAGCGCCGCCTGAAGATTCGTCCGCGCCACCAAGTTCACGGCACGAAGCAAGGATTCCGAACTGTCTGCCGCCGAAGAGTTGAGGGCAAAGGCCAGCGCGAACCAGAAAAGTAGAATTCGGCTCATGCTGCCCAGAAGCTCAGGACGCAAAACTCGGGACGCGACGAAGAAAGAACTACTTCTTCTTCGTGACCTTCTTGATCGCGGCGGCGGCGGCCTTCGAGTCGAGCAACGCGGCTTTGTGCGTCGTCAGCATCTCCTGGACGCTGGCGATGTTGGCGAGCTGCGTGGGGGCGCGGCGGTTGTCGAGCGTGCGGAAATGCTTGTAGCTGGCCAGGCGCTTGCCCATTTCAAGGATTTCAATGTGGCTGTCCTGGAGCTTCCAGATCTGGCCTTTGACCAGAACCAATGAGGCGGCGCTTTTACGATTCAATTTCATATCAATAGATTGCGAGACAGACGCCACGCGAATCGTGCGGATAATAGCGAAACGCGCGCGTCAGGCAAACATTCATTCAGGGCATTTCAGACCGGGGCCGGGAACCGAGTGTTCAATTGAATTTTACCGCGCAGCAGCAGCGGCTCACCAGAGGGATAGAAAGAGCGGAGTTGAACCGCAAAATACGCGAACAAGGAATTTCCCTTACGCGTATTTCATGTATTTCGCGGTTAAAAAAATCCGAATCGCACTTCTCAACGAATTCGCCATGCTCCCGCCATGCACCGCTCTCTTGTCACTTTGCTCTGCGCGTTCAGCATCGTCATCGCGCGCGCCGCCGGGCCGGACGCGCCGCGTTTCGTGGACGTGTTCACGAACGGTCAGGAAGGCTATCCCGCCTACCGCATCCCGTCGCTCCTCACGACGAAGGGCGGCACGCTCCTCGCCTTCGCCGAAGGGCGCATGAGCCTGCGCGATCACGCGGAGAATGACATCGTGCTCAAGCGCAGCACGAACGGCGGCCGCACTTGGGGCGCGCTGCAACTCGTGGCCGAAGACGGCACGAACGCGCTCGGTAATCCCACCGCCGTCGTCGTGCACGACACGGGCCGCGTGCTGCTCATGTATCAGCGTTACGCGAAGGGCTTCGATGAGCACAAGGCGGAGCCGGGACTCGACGGCCCGCGCATCTGCCGTTCTTGGCTGCAACACAGCGATGACGACGGCGTGACGTGGACAAAGCCCCGCGAGATCACGGCGTCGGTCAAACGCCCCACTGTCGTGACCAGCACCGCCGCCGGGCCGGGCATCGGCATTCAACTGCGGCGCGGCCCGCACGCCGGGCGCATTCTCATGCCGTTCAATCAAGGCCCGTACGGCAAATGGAAAGTCTATGCCGTCTTCAGCGACAACAGCGGCGCGACATGGCGCTATGGCGAGACCGCCGAGGAAGGCGCGGCCGGCCATGCGAACGAAGTGCAGTTCGTCGAATTGAACGACGGCTCCGTGATGCTCAACGCGCGCAATCAGGGCGGCGGGTTGAAGCAGCGGA
>JANOAY010000605.1:0-2569 GCA_031411375.1 Pedosphaera sp.
GATTCCCAAGCTCTCGCCGCTCACGCGCCTCGCGTACCGCCGCATCTCGAACGACGCCGAGGAATTGCGCCTCGAATACCAGCCCAGCATCAAACGCGACTTCGCGCTGGAACTCGCCCAGTCCCGCGCGCGCGAACAGTCCTATCGCATGACGATGGTTGGCCCGCATCGCGACGAAGTGCAGTTGCTTCTGAACGACAAATCGGCCGCCGCCTACGGCAGCGAGGGGCAGAAGCGCACGCTCGCCGTCGCCTTAAAAATGGCGCAGGCGGAATACGTCACGGGCATTCACGGCTCGCCGCCAGTGCTGCTGATTGATGACGTCATGGGCGAACTCGACGTGAAGCGCCGCAGCGGGTTGCTCCCCTTGCTGGAGCGCGCGCATCACGCGCGCGGCCAAGTGTTCATGACTTGCACCGAGGAAAACTGGCCGCGCGAACTCGGACGGGAGTTGCAGCGGTGGACGGTGGACCAGGGCGCGCTGCGCAAAAATGACGGATGACGGAAAGGGAATCCCCCAAAACTCGCCCGCGTTCAACTGGCGGCACCATGCTCTCGCACCAACAGGCTGTTAAATGGCTGGCCAACCCCGCCGCACCCGGCCTCAACCCCGCCCTTGACTTTCCCGCGCGAGAGGAGCCTCATGCTCGCACACTCGGGAACAAAAATTGGCAGAGCATGAAAACGATCATCATCTTCTCCACGGCGCGGTCTTCTCCACGGCGCGGTGGCCGCTGCGGCGCTGCTGATTTTCTCCGGCATGAAAGCTCCGGCGCAAAACGCGGCTGAGAAATCTTCCCCGGAGCCGCCCACGGTCACGGCGCGCGGCGCGCACCACCGGGTCTGGCAGCGCGAACGTCTCGTCACCTTGCCGGACGGGCGCACGGTCAACCGTCCCACCGGCTTCACCGAACTCGCCACCGGCCTCCACTACTTCGAGAACGGGGCGTGGCAGGAGTCGCGCGCGGCGTTCGAGATCACGCCCACGGGCGCGGCGGCGACGCGCGGGCCGCATCAAGTTTTTCTCACCGGGAACATCAACGCGCCGGGCGCGATTGAAATCCGCACCGCCGACCGACGCGTGCTCAAGTTCCGCCCCGTCTGCCTCGCCTACACCGACATCGCTTCGGGCCGCAGCGTGGTGCTCGCGCCGGTGCGCGACGCGGAGGGCATTTTGTTTCCACCGAACGAAGTGCTGTATCCCGCCGCCTTCACCGGCGTGCGCGCGGATGTGCGCGTCACTTACACGAAAGCCGGTTTCGAGTCGGATGTGATTCTGCGCGAGAAGCTGCCGCCGCCGGAGGACTACGGCTTGGACACCGCCACCACGCTGCTCGAAGTCTGGCATGAAAGCGACGCGCCGGAGCCGGAGAAGTCCGCGCGCTCCGTGGACGGTTTGACGGATGAAACGCTGCGCTTCGGCTCGATGCGGATCGGACGCGGCACCGCGTTCTCGCTCGACGCCACGGCCCGGCGGCACCACGGCCCGGCGGTGTCGAAGACGTGGTTGCGGACAGAAAATCCCGCGCGCAGCTATCTCATCGAGAGCGTGCGCCTGCCGCGCGTGCAGAAGGAACTGGATGAACTCCCCGACCGCCAGGCCGCGCTCCCGCAAGGTGTTCCCGGCTGGCCCTTGGCCGATCCATTCCTCCCCATCAACTTTGTAGGAGACGACGTGAGGAGTCTCGCACTGCTCGGGCAGAAACAGATGGATCCTCCTCACGTCGTCCCCTACGCGGCCCGCTCGCGCCTCGCGCAGCTCGCCACCCTTTTCCCTCCTTCCGCCCGCACGGCCACGCCCGTGCGCCTCGCCTTCGACATGAAGGCCGTCGCGCCCGCGCACGGACTTGTGCTCGATTACGCGGTCATGAACTCGCAGACCGATCCGCTCACGCTCCAGGCCGACACCACCTATCTCGTCTCCGACCCGGTCTCGCTCACGGACTTGATCATCGAAGGCGGCACGGTGGTGAAGTACGCAGCTGGCTGGGGAGCTTACGTGGAATTTTACGGCACCGTGGACTGCCAGACCGGGCCGTATCGTCCCGCCATTTTCACCGCCCAAGATGACGACACCGTGGGCGAAATCATCCCCGGCTCCACCGGCACGCCCTCCGGTTACTACGGCGGCGTGGCCCTCATGCCGCAGTCGGCGGGAAATGAATTGCACGACCTCCGCTTCTCGCATCAGGCCAGCGCGCTCATCGTGGGCGGCGACAACGCGGTGCGCCACGCGCAGTTCACGCACTGTGCCGAGACCATCTTCGCCTCCTTCTGCGCGCTCACGGTGGACAACGCCCTCTTCTACCAGTGCGAGAAAATTTTCAACGGACTCGCCGGCACGACCATCGAGTCCCGCCACTTGACCGCGCAGAACTGTTCCACTGTGGCCTACGCGCCTGACGCCGACCACGCGCTGAACCTCACCAACTCGCTCCTCGTCAACGTCACCAACTGCAACGAACCCGGCTACACGCACAATTACTACACCACCGCGGTCGTGAAAACGACCAACGCCGCCGCCCTGCAAACCGTGGGCGCGGGCGCGCACTACCTCGCCACGAACAGT
>JANOAY010000606.1:0-2606 GCA_031411375.1 Pedosphaera sp.
CCACCTGATGGTGGGCCGCGCGAACGCAGGGCCGGAGCCGGGCGCTGGGTGCCCGGGTGGCGCGCGGCACGTGCAAAAGCGCCGCCGCCAGAACAAAAGGAAGCGCCCAGCCGCGCGGGAAACGAAATAGAAGCAAAGCAAAATGAAGCCAAACTCCAATGATGAAGTTGTTCAAAGAACTGCTAGGCCTTCAGCTTCCGTTCGAGGATTTCCCCGACCAGCGTGGGGTTCGCCTTGCCCTTGCTCAGCTTCATCACCTGGCCCTTGAGGGAATTCAGTGCGGCGATTTTGCCAGCCTTGTAGTCGGCGACAGGGTTGGGATTGGCGGTGATGGCTTCGTCGCAGAATGTTTCAATCGCGCCGGTGTCACTGACCTGGGCCAGTCCTTTTTCCTGCACGATGGCGGCAGGGGCTTTCCCGGTGTCGAACATCTCAGCGAAGACCTGCTGCGCGGCGGCGTTGCTGATGGTTTTGTTTTCGACGAGTCCGACGAGTTCGAGCAGATCTTCTGGTTTGAACTTCAGCGAGGCCAGCGTAGTGAGCGTCATGTCGCCGGTGTCGATGCCCATCGCGGACTGTTCGGTCCGCTCGGCGGCGTTCGCCTCCGTGAGCTTCGCGCGCAGGTTGTTAATCACCCAGTTCGCCACGGCCTTCTGCGACTTGGACTGCTTCGCGATGCTCTCGAAATAATTTCCCAGCGGTGCGTCGTCCACAAAAGTCTGCGCGTCCTGCGGCGGCAACTGATAGGTAGTGATGAAGCGCTGCTTGCGCGCGAGCGGCAGCTCGACGACGCGCGTCTGCACTTCGGCGATCCACGCGTCGGTCGGATTGAACGGCATCAAGTCTGGCTCCGGCAGGTAGCGGTAGTCGTGCGCGCTTTCCTTTGTCCGCATCTCCTCGGTCATGTTCGCCACGTCGTCCCAGCGGCGCGTGGACTGCATGAGCTTGCCACCCTTCGACACGACCTCGATCTGGCGCGCGATCTCGTACTCCGCCGCGCGGCGCACGCCGGAGAAGCTGTTCATGTTCTTGATCTCGATCTTCGCGCCGAGTTCCTTCTGGCCCTTGGGCCGCACGCTGATGTTCACGTCGCAACGCACCATGCCCTTCTCCATGTCGCAGTCGCTGACGCCGCCGTAGATGAGGATGTCCTTCAGCGCATTGAGATAGGCGTAGGCCTGATCCGCGCTGGTCAACTCCGGCTCGGAGACAATTTCCAGCAACGGCACACCTGCGCGGTTGAAGTCCACGCCACTCGCGCGGTCGAAGTGAAAATTCTTGCCCACGTCTTCCTCAATGTGCGCGCGCGTGATGTTCAGGCGCGACATGCCGCCATTGAATTCAAACTCCACGAAACCGTTCTTCGTGCTGGGCGCGTCGTATTGCGTGACCTGATAATTCTTCGCGACGTCGGGGTAGAAATAATTTTTGCGGTCGAACTTGGCGAAGCGCGGAATCTCGCAGTTCAACAGCAGGCCCGTCAGCACCGTGAGGCGCATGGCCTCCTCGTTCGCGACCGGCAGCACGCCGGGCATCCCGAGGCAGACGGGGCAGACGTTGGTGTTTGGATCCGCGCCAAACTGGTTCGCGCACCCGCACCACATCTTTGATTTCGTTTTGAGCTGAACGTGAGTTTCCAGCCCGATGACGGCTTCGTATTCCATAAACGGCGGCGGAGTTTTAACCACGGACGAGCGCGGATGAACACGGATTTTTCCGTGCGTGGACGAGCAGGCGGGGATTACTTAACGGCGCGCGCCGGACGAGCGTGCGGAACGCACCTGCCGCCAGACGCCGCCCGCCAGCAACAGCAGACCGAAGGAGCCGAGCGCGACATTCGTCGGCTCCGGCACGACCTGGATGTTGTTGTAAAAGGCGTCGCTGGCCCCGCCGCCGCCGGCATTGAAGTTGAACAGGCGGAGTTGCGCAATGTCGCTGTTGGCCAGCGTGCCGGAGAATTGCGATGTCGAACCGCCGGCCGGAGTCACATCCAGCGCCCAGCCATTGGCGGAATTTTGCGAGAACACCAAGCTCAGCCCGTCGTCGGTGAAACTGATGCCTGTGTTGATGGTTGTGCCGCCGATGTTGATCGTGTAGCTGCTGCTGCCACCGACGAAATAGAACTCAAAGCGGTTCACCCCGGAGCTGTTCTGCAAACCGAAACCCACGGTGCCGCCGGTCTGAATATTGCCGTTGTCCATCTGAATGAAAAACTGCTGGCCGGCGGCGAGGGATCCACCCGTGAACGGACGCGCCGCCGAGGCGGTGGTGCCGCTGTTGGCAAAAAGCCCCCAAGCCTTGCCGGAGGTGTCGATATTGCCGGAGGGGCTGCTGCCGTTGTTGGCCGAACTGCCCAGAAAAAAACCGCTGTTCGCCGTGCCGCTCAACGCCCACGCACCGAAGCCGCTGCCCTGGTTGTTACCGTTGGCCCAACTGGTGTAGTTGCCCGCGTTGTCCGTCGCCACGAGCGATCCCCACGCCAGCGGCGCGGCGAGAGTCAGGCAAATTCCAATCAGTCCAAGTTTCATCAGGCGGGAGAATACACAGTTCAATTGGACGCGCAATCCGCTGTTTCGGTCTTGGCAAACGGCTCGAGGCGCTCCGCG
>JANOAY010000607.1:0-2799 GCA_031411375.1 Pedosphaera sp.
CTTCTTCGCCTCGGCCTCGGCGAGCTTCTTCTGGCCCATGAGCGCACCGATTTCTTTGGAAACCTTGTTGCGCGTGGCTTTGTGCTGCTCGACTTCAGCGATCAGTTTGCGCCGCTCGTCGTCGAGCGCGAGCACTTCGGAAATTTTCAATTCATCCCCGCCGTGGCGCGCGGCCAGGCGTTCGCGGACATGATCGGCGTTCTCCCGAATCAGACGGACATCAAGCATCGCGGGAGTAAAAGACAACGCGGCGGCAAATGAAAATCCCAAAATCCAAAGGTGGCCGGGCCGAGACGCACCCCTTCACAGATCGGCATTGAAAATGGCGGGCCACCCGGCTGGTGGAGCCGCAGGTTTGGGGACTGCGGCCAGCATCGCCGCTTGGGAGACGAGCGGAGCGTCAGCCATCCAAGGACGCGCCTCCGGCGGAGATCCAGCGGCAATTCTCGCCGCAGTCCCGGAGCCTGCGGCTTCACGGGCCAGCACCACCAGACCGTGTGGCCTCCACTTTCGCTCCGACCTCCTTGCACCAAGGCCATTGCCAATCCGCCGCCGTCTCCGTTCAAATCGCGCCGTGCTGGTCATCGCAAATTATGAAGAGGCGCTCCGTCCGCTCGGGCTGGGCACGATGGAGGGCGTGAAATCTTTTCGCGGCGAACTGATCAAAAATCACAAGGGCCGCCGCGACATCCAGCGCATCACGACCAGCGCGAACGGCCGGCCGCTCACGCTCTTTCTCAAACGCAACTGGCGGCCCTACAAAAAGGACGGTCTCAATTCTCTGCTCACGCGCGGCGCGGTCTGGTCGCAGTCGCGCACGGAGTGGGAGAACTCGCTCGCGCTCCGGCACGCGGAAATCGCGGTGGCCGAGCCGGTGGCCTTCGGCGAGGAATGCGGGCCGCTCTGGGAAAACTTTTCCTACATCATCACGGCGGCAGCGCGCGGGGAAATCACGCTGGATAAATTTTTGGCCTCCAACCTGGCGGCGGCGGAACGGCAGCGGGTGCTGGACGCGCTCGCGCGCTTCGTGCGGACGATGCACGACGCCGGGTTCGCCTCCCCCGATCTGTTCACGCGCCATATTTTCCTGACCCGCGGGCCGGTGCCGGAGTTCTGCCTGATCGACATGGCGCGACTGGATCGGCGCGCCAAACTTTCCCCCGCTTTGCGCGCCCGCGACCTGGCGGCGCTGCACGTCACCGCGCCGCAGCGATTCCTGACCGCGCCCGAGCGGCTGCGTTTTCTGGAAAGTTACGGCGTGATGGAGTTGCAACCGCGCATCGAGGCCCGCGCGCGGCGCCTGCTCCGGCGCAAGAAGTTCAAGGATTTTTCCGGCGGAGCGAGGCTTTGAAACGGTCTGGCGAGGTCCGAGTCATGCGGGCTTTTGCGGAGGGCCGGAAAAGTGTCCGGTGCCAACGGCATCCGCTTGCTCCCGCCGCAATGACGACCATCGGTCTGGCCCCCAAGCCGAAGTGACGATACTTCGTGGGAAAAAGAGGCTGAGGAAACATCTGTTCGACGATCTCTGTGCTTTGGAACCGGCCGTTCCACGCTTCGTGAAAGCGAACGGCGTGAACCGTGAACTCCAACGCCTGACCCCGCAGGATCAGCCGGCTGGCGTTTGTTCCTGCAAGCGCGCTCCAGAGCAGACGCGCATTAACCAGTCATGGTTCGCGCTCTGGCAGTTGCCTTCATGTGGCGTGAGCAAGGCGACCGCTACTTCGCCGCCATCTCCGGCCGCTCCATGAACGCGTAGCAAAGCAGGTGGCAGATGCCCATCTGCGCGTCCTCCACGCGGCCGTAGTGCGTGTCGTTGATGACGATGACGTCGTGCGCGACCTCGGCCATGCGCCCGCGTTTCGCGCCGACCAGCGCGATGGTGTGCAGTCCGTTCGCGCGCGACCATTCGAGTGCCTTCACGCAGTTCGGCGAATTCCCGCTCACGCTCAGGCTCAAGGCCAAGTCGCCGGGGCGTCCGTAGTTCTGAAGCTGGCGCAGGAAAATATCCTCGTAGGCGTAATCGTTGCCGATGGCCGTCATCCAGCTCACGTTGTCGTTCAGCGAGAGCACCCGGAAGCGCTTGCCGATTTTGTCGGAGGAACCTTTGCCGAGGTCGGTGGCGAAGTGCGACGAGTTCGAGGCGCTGCCGCCGTTGCCGAAACAAAAAATCTGCCGGTCCTCCGCCACGGCCTGGTTCAGCCGGTCAATCAGCAGCGCGACCTTTTCCACGGGAATGGAATCCAGCGCGGCCTTTTGCAGACGGATGTAATCGGCAATCCAATTGTTCATGTGCGCGTGAACATGCGGGGAAACTTTTTTGGCGGCAAGTGCGGAGGCGTAGCCGTCACGGTGCCGAGGAACTGCGAGGTTGGAAAACCTCGCCACCTGCCGACAGGAATGTCGGCGTTACGTAGCGCCGGCTTTCCAGCCGGCAGGTGGCGAGACTTTCCAGTCTCGTGTGGCAACAACGCCGCACCGCTTGTCATTGTCATTCTCTTGCTGCTCTCTACATTCAGCGCGACATGCGCGCCGTCGAGCACTGGAGAAAAATTCTTTGCACCGCGCTGCTCATTTCCACGGTTCACCTGAGCACGGCGGCGGAGAAAAAAGCCGCGCCTCCGGAAACTCCCGATGTCGTTGCACTCACCGAGCGCGCCAAAAAATCCATCGCCGTCATCACGCACTTCGGACGCGACGGGAGGCAGGACGGCGTGGGCGCGGGCTTCGTGGTGGATGCGGGCGGGTTGATTGCGACGTGCTATCACGTCATCGGCGAGGCGCGTCCGGTGACGGTGGAGT
>JANOAY010000608.1:0-4185 GCA_031411375.1 Pedosphaera sp.
CCAGTTGAACTTCCTGCCGCCCCGTTGCCGGGACCGTTTGGCCGTTTCTATTTGCAGGAACTCATCAACCAGGGCGGCATGGCCGAACTCTGGCTCGCCACGGATCAGCAGCAGCGGCCTTTCGCGCTGCGCCGGATGCACAAGACCGGGCTGTTCGACTTCACCTCGAAGAAGCGCTTTCAGCAGGGCTGCGAAATTCTTTCCAAAATTCATCAGCACGAACTGATCATCACCTACCACGAGCACGGGAAAATTGACGGCACGTTCTACGCGCTCATGGATTACATCGAAGGCGAGAACCTGAAGGTCTTGCAGAATCTCGCCGACGACTCGCTCGGCGATCACGTCGGGAACATCCTCATTGATATGGCGCGCGCGCTGGAGCACGTCCACGACTGCGGGTTCATGCACCTGGATTTCAAGCCGGAGAACGTGATGATCAGCCGCAACGTGAACGTGCGCCTGATTGACTTCGATCTCGCGCAGCCGATTCCCAAGGGCAATCTCAAGCTCGACAAAATGCCCGGCACGCCGAGCTACATGGCTCCGGAGCAGTTGCGGCGGCAGCCCATTGATCATCGCGTGGATATTTTTGCGTTCGGTGTGACGGCGTATGAACTGGTCACGGGCGTGAAGCCGTTCCCCGGCGAGACGCCCGAGGAAGTATTGCGTCAGCAGATGGACATGCACTTCCTGAAACCGCCGCGCGACGTGAACCCGCAAATCCCGCTCGCGCTGCAGCGCACCATTTTGAAGGCCCTCGACCGCGACCCGAACAAGCGGCACCCGATCATGAGCACGCTGCTGCTGGACTTGCAGGGCGCGCTGTATCTGTGACGCTGGCCTGCCCTGCTCCGTTCTCGAATGCAGATTTCTTCGCACGATAATTTTCAAAGTGGCGGCTGCTTTTCCTGCTTCCCTGAATTCCTTGTTCAATCCTAGCCTCGCGCATGGACAAGGATCAGGTCGCAGACATCTTGGTGGACATCGGGCTGCTGCTCGAACTCAAGGGCGAGAACCCGTTCAAGACGCGCGCGTATCAAAACGGCGCGCGCACCATCCAGCAGTTGGAGGAGCCGCTGGCGAAGATCGTCGCGGAAGAACGGCTTGGGGACATCAAGGGCATCGGCGAGGCGCTGCAGCAGAAGATCACGGAACTCGTCACCACGGGCGCGCTAAAATACTACGAGGAACTCAAGGCGTCCATCGCGCCCGGACTGCGCGACATGCTGGAGATTCCCGGACTCGGGCCGAAGAAGATCAAGGCCATGCACGACCAGCTCGGCATTGATTCCATCGAGAAGCTCGAAGCGGCGTGCAAGGCGGGCACGGTCGCGGAACTGGCGGGCTTTGGCGAGAAGACGGCGGCGAACATTCTCGCAGGCATTGAGCGCAAGCGTACTTACGCCTCGAAGCATCTGCTGGTGAGGGCGCTCTCGGCAGCAGAACCGATTCTGGAAAATCTCCGCGCGCATAATGACGTGATTCGCTGCGCGACGGCGGGCAGTTCGCGTCGGCACAAGGAGGTCATCGGCGACATCGATTTCCTCGCGTCATCGAAGAAGGCGGCGAACGTCATCGAGTTTTTTGTTTCGCAGCCCGGCATCATTGCCGTGAGCGCGAAGGGCGACACCAAGGCGAGCGTGGTGCTGGAAGGCGGCATCCAGGCCGACCTGCGCGTGGTCAGCGACACGGAGTTTCCCTTCGCGCTCGCCTACTTCACCGGGAGCAAGGAGCACAACATCGTCATGCGTCAGCGGGCCATCGCGCGCGGGTTGCGGCTCAACGAGTACGGGCTGTTCAAATCGAAGGAAGAGACGCGCGACCCGGCGTTGCTCGTAAAGTGCCAGACCGAAGAGGAGATTTATTCCGAGCTGGGCCTCGATTACGTGGAGCCGGAACTGCGCGAGGACAACGGCGAGTTCGACGCGGCGGAGAAACATCGCCTCCCGCGCTTGCTCGAATGGACCGACCTGCGCGGCTCGCTGCACAATCACTCGAACTGGAGCGACGGCCGCAACACGCTGGAGGAAATCGCTGCGCACATGCAGGAACTCGGGCTGGCCTACTGGGCCATCACCGATCACTCGAAGTCATCGTATCAGGCGAACGGACTCGACGTGGCGCGCGTGCGCAAACAGATCGCCGAGGTCAAAGCCTTGAACCAGCGTCTCGCGGATGAAGGCTCGGACTTCCATCTCTTCACCGGCACCGAGGTGGACATTCTCAACGACGGTTTGGACTTCCCCGACGACTTGCTGGCCGAACTCGACGTGGTGGTGGCGAGCATTCACCAGGGCTTCACGCAGAGCGAAGCCGAGACCACGAAGCGTCTCGTGCGCGCGGCGGAAAACAAATTCGTTCACATGCTCGGTCATCTCACCGGGCGCGTGTTGTTGGAGCGCGATGGTTACGCGTTGAATCACTCCGCCGTCATTGATGCGTGCGCGGCGACGGGCACGTGGATTGAACTGAACGCCAGCCCGTATCGCTTCGACATGGACTGGCGGCACTGGAAGCACGCCAAGGGCAAAGGCGTGAAGTGCGTCATCAACTGCGACGCACACCGCTTCGAGCACGCCGGTTTCCTGCGTCTCGGCGCCGGCATCGCCCGCAAAGGCTGGCTGACGAAAGACGACGTGATCAACACGCTGCCGTTGAAACAACTGAAGGACGAGTTGGGGCGGAAACGACAGGGGTGAAGTCAAACCAGCTTCAATGCGATTCACTGCGGATGGCCTGAGTTGTGACCGCAATGCCATGATCGCGAAATTGTTTGGTGATCGTGTCACGGGCGGCGGTCAGAACTGTATTGGCTGGAAGCTCCAGTGAACTGCCATTTTTTAGCAGCACGCGATACCCTTTCAGACCGCTTTCGTGGTCGAGTTCAATGGCAGACGCAACGTCATCAAAAGCAATGTCCGCGTTAAACCGAGTGTGCGGTGGTTCTCGGCGATGGCTCAATAGCTTGGGAGTGACCTCGACTCGTTCCATCAATAACTGCGGCATGACGAAGACGGCAAAGAGAGGGATGAACAGTAGAAATATCGCCGCCCCGCCCCGGTCTTTTTTTACTTTCCAGAGAAACCAAGCTGTGCCGATTGGCACGATGTTGAAGCCAAATCCGAGAATGATCCCAACCAAACCATAGCCAAAGATGTGACGCTCGCCCTCGATCACATGCGTCGTCTGGACAAACTGGGACTGAACCCAAATGTAGAGCAAAGACGCTGCAAGAAATGTGAGGCGAACCATGTCGTTTATGGAAACGCGCTTTGCCTTTGGTGAAAAGATTTAATCAGGCTCACCCAAAGCGCCCGCTCTGCGCGGGCGAGTTGTCGCAGCGCGACAACTTCCACCTCCACTTCCACCGATTCGCCAGAAAAACAATTCGCAATCCCCTGCGCTTGGTGTTTCATCTCGCCCGTTTGAACTATGCCCAAGCGCACTGACATCCATTCGGTCCTCATCATTGGCGCCGGCCCGATCATCATCGGGCAGGCTTGCGAATTCGATTACTCCGGCACGCAAGCCTGCAAGGCGCTCAAGGAGGAGGGCTACCGCGTCATCCTCGTGAACTCCAACCCGGCCACGATCATGACCGACCCGGAATTCGCCGACCGCACTTACATCGAGCCGATCACGCCCGAGTGCGTCGAGAAGATCATCATCCGCGAGAAGGAGGAGATGAAGCGGATGGGCGCCAACGGCAAACTGGTGTTGCTCCCCACGCTCGGAGGACAGACCGCACTCAATACCTCCATGTCGCTTCACAAGAGCGGCGCGCTCGAACGGCACGACGTGGAAATGATCGGCGCGAAGCCGGAAGCGATTCACAAAGGTGAAGACCGTTTCGCGTTCAAAGAACTCATGCTGCAAATCGGCCTCGACGTGCCGATTTCCGGCGTGGCTCACAATCTCGACGAAGCCCGCGCCGTGGCGAAATCCATCGGCCGTTTCCCGCTCATCATCCGGCCCGCGTTCACGCTCGGGGGCACGGGCGGCGGCAGCGGTTACAATCAGGAAGAGTTTGAAGCCATCGCCAAGAACGGCATCGAACTCTCGCCCGTGAACGAAATCCTCATCGAAGAATCCCTCCTCGGCTGGAAGGAATACGAGATGGAAGTCATGCGCGACAAGGCCGACAACTGCGTCATCATCTGCTCCATCGAAAACTTCGATCCC
>JANOAY010000609.1:0-2814 GCA_031411375.1 Pedosphaera sp.
GCTTCACCGATGGTGAGGTCGCCGAGGCTGGCGTGCAGGACTTGCTTCAGTCCGGCGCGGATGAGTTCGTGGTCGTCAACAAGCAGTAGTTTCAACATAGCGATTCCGATTCTGATTCTTCTGATTCTGATTTGAGGGGACGTCGCCCGCGAGCACCGCGCGGACGGTCTCCAGAAGCTGCTCGGGGCGATAGGGCTTCTGGAGGAAATGGATTTCTTCGTCGAGCGTGCCGTCATCGGCCAGCGACTCGGCGCTGTAGCCGCTGGTGTAAAGCACCTTGAGCGCGGGGCGTTCGGCCTGCAAACGCTGGGCGAGCGCCCGTCCGCTCAACGCGCCAGGCATGATGACATCGGTGAGGAGCAAGGAGACCTCGTCGTGATGCGCGGCCCACAGTTCCAGTGCCGCACACGGCCCGTCAGCCGCCAGCACCTGATAGCCGCTGATCGTGAGGAAACGCGTGACCAGTTTGCGGACGGACACCTCGTCCTCCACAATCAGGATTGCGCCCGCGCCCGTTTTTTCACGGGCGGTGCGGCCTGACTTTAGGTCTGTTGGTTCGCGGTTGCTGGCCATGTTCTTACAGAAAATATCGGCAGCAGTTCCGTGAACCTTAGTGATGAAACGGGCGGATGGAGGGTCTTCCCCGGCTAAGTCGCGCGTTTTTAGGAACCAAGCGGCGCAAAAAAAATCAGAATTATCTGACAGGGAGCAGCCACAAGATGAATCAGGCGGCGGCGGCTGAACTGAACGCAACGAGCGCGGCGATGCGTGTGAATGAACCGGCACCGACGTTCCGCGCCCCCTCTCCTTTGGGGAGAGGGCCGGGATGAGGGAGGTCTTCCGAAGAACCGTTTAGTTTGTTTTCCAGAAGCTCGCCCTCACCCCAACCCTCTCCCCCGAGGAGAGGGAGGACCATTCGTGGCCGCGCGATGAGCCGGGCCAGTTCGGTTGGATCAAGCGCAACCAACATCGCGCCAACGAAAGTGAGTTGAGACCGGTTGGAAGCCTGTCCTACTTCCCCGTCTTTCCTTCGCCCGACAGCACACCCTCGATCCGCTGCTGCAATTCCGCGAAAACCACATCCGCCGGGCGATGCCCGTCAATGATGTCGAACCCGTAGTTCTTTTGCAGCCGCTTGAACTCCTGCTCGACCAGCGCCTGGTATTTCAGGAACGAGTCGAACATGTCGCGCGAGAGGCCGAGGTCCATGCCGCTCTCCCAGTAATCGAGCGCGACTTTTTTCTGGAAGGTGCGCTGCACGAGTTCCTCCGGCGACACGTTCAGGTAGAAGACGCTGTCCGGCACCAGCGCGAGTCCGTAGAGATTTTTCAACCACGCCTCGTTCATCCCGCGCACGAGATCGCGCGCCATGAGCGTGTAAATGTAACGGTCGGCGATGACCACCATGCCCGCGCGCAGCGAAGGCAGAATCACGTTCTCCAACTGATCGGCGAAGTCCGTGGCGTAGAACAAACTGAGCGTGGTGCGGCTGAGAATGTTCCCGTTTTGCGCGCGCTCCAGTTCTTCGCTGACGAGCGTAGAACGCTTCAAGCCGACTTGAATGGTCGCGTGACCGCAGCCTTCCATCCACTCAACGAGCCGGCTGATTTGCGTGGAGCGGCCCGAGCCGTCCGCACCTTCGATGACGATGAGTTTGCCCGCGAGATTGCCGAGTTCCACGCCGGGAATGCCGTCGCCATAAAAGCGCCGCTCGGTGCGCGCAGGCAGCACGATGCTGTTCACCTTGCTGGACGCGGAGGATTTTTTGGCACGAGTCGCCTTCATGATGCCTTCCCCGGATTGAGCGCGAACGACGGCAGGTCCAGCCGCGCCGCCACCGTCTGCCGCACGAACGATTGCTGCGTCTCAATGGGCACGTTCGCATCCACGGTGATGAAGCGGAACTCGTCCTCCATGTTCATGTAGCGCTGCAACATGCGGCCCTGAAAAATGCGGAAGCTCTCGTAGCGATCATTCGACAGCTCCAAATCCATGCCCGCCTCAAACCATTTCAACTCCGGCCGGCCGTCGAGGATGCGCGCGAGCGACACTTCCAAATCCGCTTTGAAGAAGAACGTCAGGTCCGGCAGCGCCGCGAAATTGTAGAGACCCCGCACCCACGACGGCGAACACCCGCGCACTGTGTCGCGCACATACGCCGTAAAAATATAGCGGTCGCACAACACGATGTAGCCCGCGCGCAAGAGCGGCAGGAGCTGCCGCTCGTAACGGTCCGCAAAGTCCGTGGCGTGAATCAGACTGAAGGTGGTGGGCGTGAGGAGCTGCCGGTTCTTGCCCTTGCTCGTGGCCGACTTCACGATCTCCGATGAGTTCCACGACGTGAAGAAAACTTTCAGCCCCTGCAGCTCCAGCCACTTCTGCAACAGATGGATTTGCGTGGATTTGCCGGAGCCATCGAGTCCCTCGACGGCAATCAGGCGTCCTGGAAATTTGAGTTCGGAAAAAGTTTTCGTCACAGACCGCGAGGAAATTAGGGCGCGGCGCGGGGAAAACCAGCGGGATTTTTCGGAGCGCGGACCGCCGAGTCCGCCTGTCTCTCACTACGGATGGATGAAATGCCTCACGCAAAGACAGCAAAGGACGCAAAGCAAGATCGCCTGATGATGATGCTGGGTCCACTTCGCGTCCTTTGCGTTCTTTGCGTGAGGCAAAATGAACACACGGACTCGGCGGTCCGCGCTCCGCCACAGTTCACCCTTGCCCGTCCGCCACTGAACTCCGAACGTCGCGCCCTATGAAATTCGGCATCTGCAACGAGATTTTTCAGGGCTGGAAAATTGAAGACTCGATGGC
>JANOAY010000610.1:0-4781 GCA_031411375.1 Pedosphaera sp.
CACCGCCATGCTCGCCGCCGGCCTGCTGTTCGCGGGCTGCGGCCAGCAGCCACCGCCCGCGCCCGCCGCCAGTGCGCCGACGGGCGGGCCCTTGACGCCGCCGGTGCTCACCGCGTGGGAGGAAGGTGGCAAGGCCGCCGCCGTCAGCACTTTTGTGGCGACGGACTGGAAGAGCGGTCCGTTGTTCCCCGCCAGTTCGCCGCTGAGCCTCACCGAGGATCAGTTCAAAAAGCTTTCCCAAGTCGAGCGGGAGCAAAAATCCGCCGAACTATTGCCCCAGCTTGAGACGCTGAAAAAGCTGGCCCGCGCCGTGGCGGAAGCCGGTCGCACCGCCGCCTCCACCGGTGACACGCCCGAGGCGCGGAAACATTTCACCGCCGTGCAGGAATGCGGCGCCGCGCTCGACACGCCCCACTCTCTGGCCATCGCCCAACTCGTCGGACGGAGTTTGAAAAAGATGGCGGCGGCGGAGATGACAAAATTGGCGCAGTGACCGCGCGCTGGCGGGTGAAAGCCCTCTCACTCAGACTCGCGCCGCGCTCGTCGGAGGCCGGT
Organism: Pedosphaera sp.; assembly: GCA_031411375.1. GTDB lineage: Bacteria > Verrucomicrobiota > Verrucomicrobiia > Limisphaerales > SIBH01 > JANNGC01. The sequence continues at coordinate 556 of JANOAY010000610.1, forward strand.
CGAAGATCATCACCATCTCCACGCCGCGTTCCTGCATCTGTTCGCAGGTGGTGAGGGCGGTGCGGAGATCGGGAAAGTCGAACGCCTCCTCCTCGGCGCACACCCAGCCGCCGGCGGGCGACAAATACAGCCCCGACTCGATTTCTCGAATCACACGATGCGGCGGCTGCATTTTGGCATTCATGGAACGGGCTTACTGTCGAACAAGCTCTGCCTGTTGGCCGGGGATGCAACCGGTTTTTTCGGGAAGTTACTCACCGCGCCCGGTCGCAGCATCTCAAGCCGGACGCCGGATGCGACGATGAATCCGGTGTTCCGCCAGGCGGAACATCATCAACGTGAAAGCAGGCGGATTTGGTTTAGGAGGAAACGTGCGTCGGAACAGTGGTTCGCGCCTTCATTTCCAGCATGGGCGCAGTTCTCGCGAACGGCGCGCGGGCTGGCGTGTCTTCCTGCCTTCGGCCTTTCAGCGGAGGAACGCATGACCATGAACCCGGAAGAGTTTGAACTGCTGCGTGATCAGGCGGCGCAGGAGCGCGCCGCGCGTCTGGAGGCCGAGAGCCTCGCGGAATCCGCCATCGGACAGTTTTACGCGGAGCAGAAGCACCTCGTTTTGTTGCAGGCGATCACCGTCGCTGCGAACGAGGCGGAGACGTTTGCGGAGGCGATGACTATCGCGCTGGAGAAATTGTGCCGGCATAACGACTGGCCGCTCGCGCATGTGCTCAGGGGTGAGGAAGCCAAAGGTGGCGAGGGCGAACTTGTGTCCGCGCAGCTTTGGTACACAGACCGTCCGGCGGCGCTGGGAGTGTTTCGCAATCTCACTGCGCCGATGCGTTTTGCGCGCGATGAGAGTTTGCCCGGCTACGTTTTCGCCAGCGGCCAGCCCGCGTGGACGCTGCGGCTCAGCGCGGACGGAGACGGCACGCGCGCGGTTCTGGCGCGCGATCTCGGACTGACTTCGGCGTTCGCCTTTCCGTTGTTTGCCGGGAGTGGCGTGGTCGGCGTGATGGAGTTCTTCACGCGTGAAGCGGATGACCCTTCCGACCGTTTTCTGGAATTGATGGAGCATGTCGGCACGCAACTGGGCCGGGTGCTGGAGCGTGAACGTCAGGCCGCGCAGATGCGGAAGAGCGAGGCGTATTTCCGCCGGCTCACGGACAACGCGCTGGACCTGATCACAATCCTCGAACCGGACGGCACCATCCGCTACGAGAGTCATTCCATCGAGACGGTGCTGGGCCACAAGCCGGAGGAGTATCGCGGCAGGAACGCGTTCGAGTTCGTGCATCCCGAGGACGTGCCGTATGTGGCGGAGGCGTTTCAGACGGCGTTGCAAGGGCAGGGGAATACGCCGCAGCTCACCTTTCGTTTTCGTCATCGCGACGGCTCGTATCGCATCCTCGAAGGCTGCGGGAATAACTTGCTCAACGATCCTGTGGTGGCCGGAGTCATCTTCAATTCGCGCGACGTGACGGAGCGCAAGAAATTGGAAGAACAGTTTCAGCAGTCGCAAAAAGTCCAGGCCATCGGGCAACTCGCTGGCGGCGTGGCGCATGACTTTAACAACATCCTCACGGCGATTCTTGGCTACAGCGACGTGACCTTGAAGCAGCTTTCGCCCAACCATGTTCTCCATCAGAACGTGTCGGAGATTCGCAAGGCCGCCGAGCGCGCGGCGTCGCTGACGCGCCAGTTGCTCGCCTTCAGCCGCAAGCAGGTGCTTCAGCCGCGCGTGCTCGATCTGAACATCGTCGTGGGCGATATGGACAAGATGTTGCGCCGTCTTTTGGGCGAGCACATTGATCTCGTGGCGGTGCTGCCGGAGAACACCGGACGCATCAAGGCCGACCCCGGGCAGATCGAGCAGATCCTCATGAACCTCGGGGTCAACGCCCGCGACGCCATGCCAGGCGGCGGCAAGCTGACCATCGAGACAAAAAACATTTCACTCGACCAAGAGTATTGCCGGATGCGGCCCGACGTGGTGCCGGGCGATTACGTGATGCTCGCCGTGAGCGACAACGGCACGGGCATGACGCCGGAAGTGCAGGCGCGTGTCTTCGAGCCGTTTTTCACGACGAAGAAAATGGGCGAAGGCACCGGCCTCGGTCTCGCGACCTGCCACGGCATTGTGAAACAGAGCGGGGGACACATCGCGGTGTATAGCGAGTGGGGCCACGGCACGACGTTCAAAGTGTTGCTCCCGCGTGTTGAAGCGCCGGTGGATGCGCCCGAAGCCGCCGAGCCTTCGCCGCAAGAAATGGAGCACGGCACGGAGACAGTGCTGCTGGTCGAGGACGAGCCGATGTTGCGCGAACTCGGCTGCATGGTGCTGGGCGAACTCGGCTACCGCGTGCTGAACGCGTGCAACGGCGTGGACGCGCTGCGCGTGCTGGCCGAGCACTCGGGCGAGTCCATTGATCTGCTCGTCACGGATGTGGTGATGCCGGAGATGGGCGGCACCGAACTGGCGGTGCAGATGCGCTCGCGTTCGCCGCGCACGAAAGTTCTTTTCTGCTCCGGCTACACCGAGGACGCCATCACGCGCGACGGTCTGTTGCAGCCCGGCACATCCTTCATGCAGAAGCCTTACAGCGTGGCGACCCTGGCCGGACGTGTCCGCGAAGTGCTGGTGGCGAACTGAAGAATCGCTTGCCCGGCCTCCGCGCGGGTCCCAAACTTCGCGCGTTGATGATCGAGTTGTATCAGTTTCCGTGGAGTCCCTACTGCCTCGTGCAGCGGCGGATTTTGGAATTCTCCCGCGCGCCCCACAAAATCATCAACCTCTCCACCGCCGACCGTTCCGTGGTCTGGAAACTCACGAAGGAACGCTATTACCAACTGCCGATCTTGCGCGCGGGCCGTGACGTGATCTTCGAGACCGGCGACAACTCGCAGGTGCTCGGCAAGTATCTCGACGACCGCCTGAAGCTCGGCCTCTTCCCGCGCGAGCTGGCCGGCGTGCAGGACATTCTCTGGGCCTACATTGACAACGACATCGAGGGCTACACGTTCAAGCTGAACGACGCCTACTTCACCGAGTTCGTGCCACGCGCGGAGCAACTTGCGTATCGCCGTCACAAGGAGCGGAAGTTCGGTCGTGGCTGTCTGGAGCAATGGCGCGCGCAGGAGAAGACGTTGCGCGCCGAACTCTCCGAGAAACTCGTGCCGTTCGAGTCCATGCTCGCGCAGCGCGAATTCCTCCTCGACGCGCAGCCGTGCTTCGTGGACTTCGATCTCTGGGGCATCCTCGCCAACTTGAAATACAGCGGACATCAAGACATTCCCGCCGCGCACGCGCGTTTGCGGAAATGGTATGACCGCATGAGCCAAATCAAATTTGCCGCAGCCCGCGGCGTTAAACACAAGCAGTGAAAAACTACATCCTCGACACCAACGTCCTCCTTCACGACCCCGAATCGCTCCTCAACTTCAAAGACAACAATGTCCTCATCCCCATCGAGGTCATTGAAGAAATTGACCGCTTCAAGCGCGAGTCCTCCGAGCTGGGCCAGAACGCCCGCAGCGTCTCGCGCACCCTCGACGGCCTGCGCAAGCAGGGCCGCCTGAGCGAAGGCGTGAAGCTCTCGAACGGCGGCTGTCTCCGCATCGTCTTCCACGACCCGAAGGAGAACGGCCACATCGTCTTCGGCAACAAGACCGTGGACAGCCGCATCGTCGCGCTCGCCCAGGCCATTCAGAAAGAGAACACGAAGATCAAAACCATCGTCGTGTCCAAGGACATCAACCTGCGCGTGAAGGCCGACGCGCTCGGACTCGACGCCGAGGATTACGAGACCGACCGCATTCTGCTCACCGATCTTTACACCGGGATGATCGAGATGACGGTCAGCCCCGAGCAGATCAATTCCTTCCGCGTGGACGGCGAACTCGCCACGCCCGGCGAGAAGAAGTATTTCCCGAACGAGTATTGCACGCTCATTGACTCCGCGAATCCCAAGCGCACCGCGCTGACCAAAGTGGACGCGAGCGGCAAGAAACTCATCCCCATCCTCGACTCGAAGGAAGGCGTGTGGGGCATCAAGCCGCGCAATCGCGAACAGCACTTCGCCTTCGATGCGCTGCTCGACGATCGCATCAAGCTCGTCACGCTCATGGGCAAGGCCGGCACCGGCAAGACGCTCATGGCGATGGCCGCCGGCCTGCGCCGCGCCGTGCTGGATCGCGAATACCGCCGCGTGGTCGTGGCCCGTCCCACGATC
>JANOAY010000611.1:0-2763 GCA_031411375.1 Pedosphaera sp.
GACAGCGAGGAAAGACAAGGCGATTCGCATAAGACGTTTGTGATTCTTGGCCAAAAGGTATCGGGAAAGAGCGGGGTGTAAAGTGATCTTTTACCGCACCGGCGCCGGCTGCAGCTCCGGCGTGCTGGTGCTGCCGGGGAAAATTCCCTGCCGCGCCGCCATCGCTGCGAAGGCTCCACCTTTCTTGATCAATTCGCGGAAGGTTCCCCGCTCCACCACCCGGCCTTCGGTCAGCACGAGGATTTCATCCATCGTCGCCAGCGTGCTCAGGCGATGCGCCACGCAGATGACCGTGCGATGCTCGGCCAGCGCGTCAATGGCCGCCTGCACCTCGGCCTCGGCCTTGGAGTCGAGCGCCGCCGTGGCTTCGTCCAGCACCAGGATGGGTGCGTTGCGGATGAAGGCGCGCGCGATGGAGATGCGCTGCTGCTGTCCGCCGGACAGGTTCTTGCCCCGCTCGCCCAGACGGGTGTCGTAGCCCTCGGGCAGCTTCATGATGAAATCGTGCGCGAACGCGGCACGCGCCGCCGTCTCGATCTCTTCGCGCGTCGCGCCAGGTTTGCCCTTCGCAATGTTGTCCGCCACGCTGGCGTCAAAGAGCACGACCTCCTGGCTCACCATCGCCATCTGCTGGCGCAGGTCCCGCATCGACACGTCGCGCAGGTCTAGGCCGTCGATCAAGATCCGGCCCTGGGCAGGGTCGTAGAAACGATAGAGCAGGTTCAGTATCGTCGTCTTGCCCGAGCCGCTTTCGCCTGCGAGGCCGAGCCGGTGGCTGCGTGGAATCTTCAGCGAAAAATCATGCAGCACCGTTTTCGGCCCGAAGCCGAAGGTGACATTCTCGAACGTGATGCCCTGGCTGAAAGGCGGCAGCGGCTTCGGTTGCGCCGGCTCCATCACCGAGGGCTGCTCGGTGAGGATTTCGTGCAGGCGTTCCGTCCCCACGCCCGCCTGCTCGAACAGGATGTGCAGCCCGGCGAGCTTCTTGATCGGCAGCGAGAGCATGATCGCGCCGGTGAGGAAGGCCGCCAGATCCTTGCCGCTGCCGCCGCTGGTGAAGACGTAGAGCAGCAGCGCGCTGATGCCCAGCACGCTGACGACTTCGATGAGTGGATTCACCATCTCCTTGGCCTGGGTGCCTTTCATGCCGGAGTGAACCATCTGGGCAGAAGTCTGGCGGAAGCGCTCCATGTGTTCGCGCTCCAAGCCGAAGGCTTTTACCACGCGGATGCTCCCGATGATTTCCACGAGCTGGCTGGATTGCTTGATGCTGGCCTTGAGATTCTTGGTGGTGGCACGCCGCGCCTTCTTCCCCAGCACGAACAGCGGCAGCAAACAGGTCGGCAGAATCACGAACATGCAGACGGTCAGCTTCCAATCCATCCAGATGAGATAGCTTGCGATGAAGAGCAGCGTGAACGGCGCCTGGATCAGGTCGGTGCCGCCGCCGCGCAACGCCCGCATCAGGCTTGCCGTGTCGCCGTTGATGCGCGTCAGCAGATCCCCCGTGGTGGCGCGGTTGAAGAAATCCAGAGACAGCGTGCTGAGCTTGTCCATCACGTCCAGCCTCAGGTCGCGGATGACGCGCTCGCTGACCCACCCGATGGAATAGTTGCAGAAGAAATCCGTCGCCGCGCGCAACGCCACCAGCAGCGGCAGAAAGAGGAGCAACCCCACCTTTTGTCGCCACGTCAGCTTCTCTCCGAAGCGCGGCAGCCATTGCTCCATCTCCACCCGGGCCTTCTCCGACCAGGAACGGATTTCTACGCTGACGGGCAGCGCACTGAGGACGGACTTGGATGGGGATGCCGCCTTCGCCGAGTGTTGCACTTCCTCGGTTTCAGGCTTGGATTCAAAGCGGCCGATGATGGTCCGCGCCGCCCAGATGAAGCTCGCGTTCGACAAGGCGAACATGAGGCCGAGCACCACGCTCAACGTCAGCCGGACCCAGTATTTCTTCAAATACTTCCAGCCAAACGTCAACACTAGGGCCACGCTGCTCATTGTGAATCACACAATGTTGTCGCGTTGCACCTTGAGTCAATGCGGATTCCTTCCCGGCGCCTCCCCGCAAGCTCGCGTTCAGAGCAAACCCGCCGTCTCCGGGAAGCCGCACAGGATGTTCATGCTCTGCACCGCCTGACCGCTGGCGCCCTTCACGATATTGTCCTCCGCGCTCAAGACAATGAGCCTCCCCGTGCGCGCGTCCAGTCGCCAGGCCAGCTCCAGCGTGTTCGTGCCCGTGACATTTTTTGTGTCTGGCAGAGCCTTGCCCTCGAGCACACGCACGAACGGCTCATTCGCGTAAGCCTTCGCGTAGCACGACGCGATCTTCGCGTTCAACGCCTCCGCCTCCACCGCGCTGCTGAAATGCTCCGACGGCGCGAGATACAAGGTCGTGTGAATCCCCCGGTTCACCGGGATCAAATGCGGCGTGAACTGGATCGTCACCTTCTCGCTCGCCGCGAGACTCATCTGCTCCTCGATCTCGGAAAGATGCCGGTGCTTCGGCACGCCATACGCGCGCACGCTCTCGTTGCATTCGCAGAAGAGATAGTCCAGCTCCGCCTTGCGCCCCGCGCCGCTCACGCCGCTCATCGAATCCGCGATAATCCCCTGCGGCTTGATCAACTTCGCCCGCAAGAGCGGCAGCACCGGCAGCAGGATGCTCGTGGGATAACACCCCGGCGACGCGATCAACATCGCTCCCTTGATCTCGCTCCGGTAAACCTCCGGCATCCCGTAAACACTTTTCGACAACAG